>JBDRDQ010000596.1:0-7964 GCA_043820695.1 Gemmatimonadota bacterium
CACCGGTTGGTGGGTCGGACCGTCCTCCCCCAGGCCGATGGAATCGTGGGTGAACACATAGATGACCGGGATCTCCATGAGGGCGGCCATTCGCATGGCCGGGCGCATGTAGTCCGAGAACACCAGGAAGGTGCCGGCGAAGGGGCGAACGCCCCCCGTGGAGGGCCATGCCATTCATTAGGGAGGCCATGGCATGCTCCCGGACCCCGAAGTGGATGATCCTTCCCCCCGGGCTTTCGGCCAAGAGGTCACCTCCGCCCTTGATGTCCGTCATGTTCGATCCGGCCAGGTCGGCGGACCCACCGATGAGGTTCGGGATTCTGGCAGCCAGGGCCTGGAGGACCACCCCCGAGGACACTCTGGTGGCCTGTGGCTTCTCTAGCTGAACGAGGTCCGGCACGTCGGCATCCCAGTCCTCAGGGAGCTCTCCGGCCATCATGGCCTCGAACTCGGCGGCCTCATCGGGGAAGGCCTTCTGGAAGGCCGCGAACCGCTCGTCCCAATCGTCCTGGAGCTTCCGGCCCCGGATCTGGCATTCCTCCCGGCACCAGGCGAGGGACTCCGGCTCGACGTAGAAAGGATCTTGAGACGGGTACCCGAGGTTTGCTTTAGTCGCTTTTATCTCCTCTTCGCCGAGTGGCGCGCCGTGACTGCTTTCGCTCCCGGCCTTGTTGGGGCTCCCGAAGGCGATTTGGGTGCGCAGGATGATGAGGGTCGGCTGCCCGGTGTTCTCCCGAGTCTCCTGGAGAGCCCGGTCCATGGCACCTCGGTCATTCCCATCCGCCACCCTCAGGACATGCCATCCGTAGGACCTGAAGCGACCCTCCTGGTCCGTGGAGGAGGCCAGCTCCGTGTCTCCTTCAATGGAGATCTGGTTGTCGTCGTAGATCCAGATGAGCTTTCCGAGCTTCTGATGTCCGGCCAGCTCGGCCGCCTCATGGGAGATTCCCTCCATGAGGTCCCCGTCAGAGCAGAATGCGTAGGTACGGTGGTCTACGATGTCGTGACCCGGCTTGTTGAACCGGTGGGCCAACCAGCGCTCGGCCATGGCCATCCCGACGGAGTTTGCCACACCCTGGCCCAAGGGTCCCGTCGTCGTTTCCACACCGGGGGTGTGGCCGTATTCGGGGTGGCCCGGCGTCCTCGATCCCCATTGCCGGAAGGCTTTGAGGTCCTCCAGGCTCAAGTCGTACCCCGTCAGGTAGAGAAGGGAGTAGATGAGCATAGAGGCGTGGCCAAGGGAGAGGACGAACCGATCCCGATCGGGCCAGATGGGGTCAAGGGGATTGTGCCGAAGGTGGCGGGTCCAGACCTCGTATCCCATCGGGGCCAACCCCATGGGGGCTCCGGGGTGTCCGGAGTTTGCTTTTTGGATGGCGTCCATGGAGAGGACACGAATGGCATCGACGAGGTGCTGGTCCCGGGCGGGGCCTTGGAGGGCTGACATGCGATCTGGCTCCAGGTAAAAGGAGGCCGCCCGGGTCTCGAGGATCCGAGGCGGCCTCCGTTCATGGTTCTCGAGGCTTCGGGAATGGAATCATCATCCCACGACGAAATTCAGTAGACGATTGGGTACAAAGATGACCCGCCGCACCGTGAGCCCGTCCAGGTGCCGGGTCACGTTCTCCTGGGACCGGGCCAAGGCCTCAACCTCCATCTGGCCCCTGCCGGCGGGGACTACCACGGTTCCCCGCAGCTTCCCGTTGACCTGTACGGCGATTCCCACCGTGTCTTCGGCGGCCTTCTCCGGGTCGAAGGAGGGCCAGTTGGAGCCCTCGAAGATGGACCCGGAATGTCCCAGTCTTTCCCAGAGTTCTTCCGCCAAATGAGGCGCGAAGGGTGCGACCAGCACGACCAGCGGTTCCACTTCGGCCCTCACGGCTTGGCGTCCGCCGGTCCGGACCGCATTGAGGTACTCCATCATGGCTGCGACGGCCGTGTTGTACTGGAGGTTTGGTAGTTGTTGCGAAAGCTGTTTGATGGTCTTGTGGAGCTTCTGCTCGACCTGCGGATCCGGGGGTTGGTCCCCGGGGTCCGATGCGATGGCCGACACCACGGTGTCGAACAACCGGTGCAGGAAGCCGTAGGGGCCCTGGATCCCCTCATCCCGGTAATCGCCCCCTTCGGCGAACGGTCCAAGGAACATGAGGTAGAGGCGGAAGGTGTCGGCCCCAAACTCCTCGATGATGGGATCCGGGACGATGACGTTCCCCTTGCTCTTGGACATCTTGGCCCCGTCACGGATGATGAGGCCATGCTTCCGGAACTTCGTGAACGGCTCCTCGAAGTCCACGTGGCCCATGTCCTTCAGAGCCATGGTGATGAATCGTGCGTATAGGAGGTGAAGAACCGCGTGCTCATCACCGCCGATGTAACAGTCCACCGGGAGCCACCGCCGGGTGATCTCCGGGTCCATGGGTCTGTCCTCCCGGTCCGTTGACGGGTACCGGAGGAAATACCAGGAGGAATCCAGGAAGGTGTCCGAGACGTCCGTCTCCCGCCGGGCCTCCCGGCCGCACTGGGGGCATTTGGTCTTGTACCACTCTTCCACCCTGGCCAGAGGGCTGACCCCTGAGTCATCCGGTTTAAAATCCTCCAGCCTAGGCAGGATTACGGGGAGGTCTTCTTCCGGCACCGGGAGAGGCCCGCAGTCGTCGCAGTAGATGATGGGGATGGGTGGGCCCCAATACCGCTGTCGGGAAATGCACCAATCGTGGAGGCGGTAGTTGACCTGAGCCTCGGCCACCCCTTTCCCACGGAGCCACGTCACCCCTTCCAGCCACTCCACGATGGCCCTGGCTCCCATCCGCCAGGGAAGGCCGTCGAAGCGTCCGGAGTTCACCAGCGTTCCGTCACCGACGTACGCTTCTTCTAGAGGAGTGTCGGCATCGTCCCCGGGACCTGCCACGACCCTCGGGATGGAAAGGCCAAAGAGCTGGGCGAACTCGAAGTCCCGCTGGTCGTGACCGGGAACCGCCATGATGGCGCCCGTGCCGTACTCGATGAGAACGTAATCGGCGATCCAGACCTGAATCGGTTTCTGGGTGGCCGGATTCAGACACGTCGCTCCAGAAAAAACGCCGGTCTTGGTCTTGTCGGCCTTCTGCCGGGCCACCAGATCCAATTGGGCCGCAGCCGTCCGGTAACGGTCGACTTCATCCCTTTGAGAAGGAGTGGTGATCTCATCCACCAGGGGGTGCTCCGGGGCCAGGACCATGTAGGTGGCCCCGAATATTGTGTCCGGCCGGGTGGTGAAGACGGAGATGACCGGACCATCGAGCTGGGACTCGGCGGGCTCCCCGGCTTCCCCACCAGGGTACTCCTCAGGTGGGGGCAGCACGGGAAAACTCAGCATCGCGCCCTCGCTCCGGCCGATCCAGTTCTCCTGGGCTTTCAGCGTCGTCTCGGACCAATCGATGGTCTTGAGGTTGTCCAGAAGCCGTTGGGTGTAGTCGGTGATGCGGAAGAACCACTGGGCGATTCGCCGCTGTTCGACAGGCGTCTCACACCGCTCGCAAAGCCCGCTGATGACCTGTTCGTTGGCAAGGACCGTCATGCAGGAGGGGCACCAGTTGACCGGCGCTTCCTTCCGCTCCGCCAGCCCGGCCCGGTAGAGTTGGACGAAGAGCCACTGGGTCCACCGGTAGTACGCCGGGTCCGAGGTGTTGACCGTATGCTTCCAGTCGAACATTCCCCCGATGCGCCGGAGTTGCCGGGTGAAGTTGGCCACGTTCTTGGGGGTCAGGTCCATCGGATTGACCCCCTGCTTCAGGGCGAAATTCTCCGAGTGGATTCCAAAGGCATCGAATCCGATGGGTTCGAAGACATCCTTTCCCGTGAGCCTTTGGTACCGTCCGTGTACGTCCGCGCCGGTGAAGGCATAGATGTTCCCGACGTGGAGGCCCTCTGCCGAGGGGTAGGGGAACATCATGAGGTTGTAGAACGGATTTGGAGCGGCCTTGAACGATTCAGGGGTGAAGCGGTTGGTTCCCCGTTCATCCCAGATGGCCTGCCATTTCCGCTCGATGGCGCCAGGGGCGTATACGTCCGGTCGGTCCTGTTCCATCACATCCCGCATCCCTTGATTCGGCGGCTGGCCGCCCCATGACGACCACACTCTTGCCGAATGGTAAACCGCCAACTTAGCCGGGGGTGGGGCCGGGTTCAACGGCCGGGGGGAAGAGGCCGGACTGGCGTCAGGCGCCGGACGGGAGCAGCTCGAAGGGGTCATCCACCTCTTTCGCCCTCGCCGTGAGGGCGGCAACGGCGGCACCAAGGTCCCCGCCGTGCTCGTCAAGAAAGAGTTGGAAATCCGAAAGGCGGTGGAAATACCTCATGCGTGCCAGGAGAGTGGCGTTGTTCAGGGGGCGACCCAGGAAACCGAGGATGAGGGGGGATGCCTCTGGAGGAGAAGCAGTCCGGTAACGATCCTGGTGGTCCCGGAGGAGGTCCGCTCTGGCCTGCACCTTCTCCTCCACCGAGAGGGACGGGTTTCCGTAGATGACTTCCAGTTTGCCTATGAACTCGCCAAGGAACCGGGAGAAGGCCTGGTAGTCCTCCCATCGTTCTTTCGCCGCCTGACACTCCGGAGGGTTTTGGGGTGTGCCATCGGGGCCACAGAAAAACCGTATGGCACCCGCCCGCCCGACGAAAGTAGCAAAGCTCTCATTGAACTGGACCTGGCCCGGAACGAAGAGGTGGTTGTGGGAGAGTTCGTGAATAATCGTCTCGACCAGGTTCACGTCATCGTAGCGGAGGAGGCTGGAGAGAAGGGGGTCGGCGAACCACCCCAGGGTGCTGAAGGCGGAGGTGGTACGAAGGTAGGTGTCGAGGCCGTCCTCCTCCAGCTTCGATTTGGCCTTTTCGGCGGCTTTCTGACTGGCGTACCCCCTATAAGGGACCCGGCCGACGATGGGAAACCACCAGGTCTTGGATTCGAGGCGGTCCTGGTAGGCTGCCGATAAGATCCAGGCCAGAGTGTCCGTCTCCAGTTGGGTGAAGCTCGTGTAGGAGTCTCCGGCATTCAGTCCCAACGTGTGAATGGCGAAGGCCCGGGCCTGCCGGGCCAGGAGGAGCTTGTGGCGGGTGTCCTCGTCCGTTCGTTGATCGTTGATGACCTCGTCGAGAGGCCGGCGGCCCTTGAGGATTTTCATCTCAGCCCAGCCGGCCCGGGCGACGTAGACGGGGGAGCACCCTGAACAGCTGAAGAGGAGGAGAGCCATGGGGAGCAGGATGCCTCCGAGGAGAAGAGTGCGGGGGATGCGGCGGGCACGAACGGAGTCGGGCCCGCCGCTCTGAAGATTATCCCGGTTCACAATGACCGCCGTAGGCCCCCGCCCGATCTTCCGCCCGTCACCGGCCCCCACCTAGGGACCGGATCAGGGGAATCCCACCTTCCGTCGGGACGTAGACAACAGTCCCCTCGGGCATCTGGGTGAGCTGTTGGATGTAGAAAAAGGTCAGGTATGCTGGGGTGAGACCTTCAGAGATGATCTTCTGGGCTTCAGCTATCCCCTTTGCTTCTTCAGCCTGTTGCCGGGCTCGCTCCTGGATGATCTCCGTCTGGAAGACTTCGGCTGCCACCTGCTGCTCCCGCTGGAGCTTTTCCTCGATGGCCTCCCGGACGCTGGGCGGCGCCTGCACGTCACGGACGAAGACATCGATCACCTCGATGCGATTCCCGGCCTTGGCCTGGATCTCCCGCTTCATGTCGTTGGCGACTTCCCGACGGTTCGGGGAAAAGATGTCATTGATGGATTTGGTGGCGACGGCGTCCCGGACCCCGTTCCGGACGGCGTTCAGCACAATTCGACTGGTGATCTGGCGTTCCGTTCCGATTCGGTCGTAGAGATCCGGGGCGTTCGCTCCGTCGATCCGATAGAGCATGGAGATCTCCAGCATCACATTCAGCTGTTCCGAGGTCTGGGCCTCGATGCGCTCCATGCCTCCGTCGACCGGGAAGCTCTGCTCCCGAACGGACATCTTCTCGATGGAGGCGAAGGGGTTGATTATGTGCACCCCTTGGTCGAGGGGAGTCGGGTCTACCCGGCCCATAAAGTGCTTTACACCGACCTCCCCAACGTTGATGAGGACCACGGCGTTGAGAAAAGCCAGCCCCACCCCAAAGAGCATGACCACGTGGGAGAGGAGGCGGAAGGATCCACCTTTGGCCCCTAAGTTGGGCGCCAAGACTCGAAGCGCCGCTCCGATGGCGATGACCATGATTGCCAGGACCGCGAGACCCATGGGATTTCTCCTTCACTGATTCAGGAAGCTGATATTCTCGTTCAGGAAGCTGCTTTTCTCGGCCCCTCGGGTCCCCGAAGGGATCCGGAAGCGTGCCCGTCACCAGAGTACGAACCCGGCCGCCCTCCCCTTCTTGGGAACCGGCCTCAAGGGGCATCCGGACTCGAAAAGGTCTTGTCAAAATCCGGAGCTTCCCGAAGCTCCACAAGATCCACCTCAGATGCAACTTCTTCGGGAACCCCGTCCGCCGCCATTCGGAGGGCGGACGGAACGTCCGGAGCGGTGATGGCGAGGGTCAGATACCGCTGAGATTTCTTTCCGTATCGGATCGTCACTTGATAGTCCATTCCTCCAGTACCGTTCAGGCTGGTCCGGGATCCGATTGCGGTGGGGAGTTATATTGCTCGCAGTTGATCCGCTGGGTTTCAAAAGGGGATTCCGGTGAGAGGGGTTCGTATTCCGGTGAAGCAGATCCCTTTTGCTGGTTCGGAGCTCGACCCGGAGGTCGAGATGGTCCTTTACTGTCGTTCGGGACCCGGAAGCGCGTGGGCGACCGAGCGCTTGATGGAAATGGGGTTTCACAGGGTCTTGAATCTCAAAGGGGGGGTGATGGGATGGCGAGCACAGGTAGACTCCTCCCTTCAGTGCTACTGATGAGGAGTCTGACTCTCACGGCCTTCCTCTTCGCCCTGACCGGCTGTGGGGGTGGGGAGGCCGACCGGGCCGAAGGTGGTGGTCCGGATGCACCTCCTTCTGAATCGCTTCGACTACCCGACTCTTTCCGGCTCTTCGACTCCCTACAGCCCCCGGGCGAACTCCCGGCCTCCGACACCCTCCAAGATCTCAGTCCAGACACCGCAGAGGCGGAGGTGACAGCCTCGGGACTGGGTGAGGCATTCCCCCGGGCTGAGTACGTTCGGGGGATCTGCCGGGTCTCTTGGAACGATTGAAGGAGGCGGGAATCTACCCGATTGCCCGAATTGTGGTCGCCAAGGATCCACTCCTTACGATAGTGCGGCCGGACCTGGCGATTCAGGATTCGGCCGGGGGAGTGTGGGTGGACCAGGACAGCGTGAGCTGGCTGAATCTCCACGACCGGACGGTCTGGGACTGCCATGTGGATCTGGCGCGGGAGGTGGTCAGAGCTGGATTCCCGGAGATCCAATGGGACTACGTGAGGTTCCCCGATGCCCCCGAAGCCCTGAGGGCCCGCTCGGTCTTCCCGGGCGCAGACGGGCAGACCAAGACGGATGCCATACGGGCCTTCCTGGGATATGCCCGGGAAGCACTGGGTCGGGAAGGGGCCGTGGTCACGGCCGAAGTGTTCGGTGTCACAACGTCGTACCGGATTGACGTGGGAATCGGGCAGGTGTGAGAGTCGTTCATCGATCAGGTGGATGTGGCTCTGCCCATGGTCTACCCGTCCCATTATTGGACCGGCAGTTTCGGTTTCGAGAAGCCGAATGCCTACCCCTACGAAATCGTTCGCCGGGCCCTTCGAGACGCCGTCTCCCGATCGGCATTGGTGGAGGGGGCCGGGGCGGTTCGCCCCTGGCTCCAGGATTTCTCCCTGGGTGAGCCCCCCTACGGATCCCCGGAGGTCCGGGCCCAGATCCAGGCAACCTATGACGCCGGTGTAAAGGAGTGGATCCTGTGGAACCCGGGGAACCGCTACACCGAAGCGGCACTCATCCCCAAGCAGGGGCTTCCCTCCTGGC
>JBDRDQ010000597.1:0-2515 GCA_043820695.1 Gemmatimonadota bacterium
CCCCACTCCCCGACACCCCGCCACAGAAAAGGAGGAAGGGATGAAGATGGTGGCGTTGGCCATGGGAAAGGCCAGCTTAAGGCTGGCCCTGTACCACGAGGGCCTGCGGGCCAAAGCCGAGGCCCTCGAGGGCGAAGCTAAGGCCGAGGCCTTAGCGGAGCTGGAGGCCGCAGCCCAGCCGCGCATCTCGGTCGCCCAGACCGAGGTAGAGGTGGTCCGGCCTCTCGGGAAGCCGCTGGCCACGGTCACGGGGGTTACCTCCGTGAACGTCCTCGGGGTGGAGTACCCCGTGGTCGGGGGGGTCGTACTCGACCCCGACCACACCCGTAAGGGTGAGGAGAGGAGCCCGAGGCGGCTCCTCCTCGCCTTGATGGCGTGGGCCATCAAGGAGGGGAAGTCGTCCGTGAGGGTCGGGCCGTTCCCCGCCGGAACGGCCTCCAGCGCCGGTTCGGCGCTGGATGACCTGGCGGAGGAGCTCAAGAAGTAGAGCTCCGCCACCAGGGGTCGCGAGACGTGTTTCCAGGATGGAAACACGTAGAAAGGAGGTATTATGTTGTGAACTAGCTTGGGCCAGCCCATAAGCCAGGCTGGCTTGAGCATTCATAGACAAGGCTGAGGGGCGGGGATCAGGGATCCCTTGTCAGTTCGATGCTGGCACCGCCCTATTTTGAGGATCCATGGTGGATCCTCTGGGGAAGGGAGATGGACATGAAGTTGAGGAATCTGAAGGCGTTCCGCCTTATGGCTAGGCGGGACGGGTGGTCCCCCGCTTTCAAGCGGGATCAACTGGCCAGGGCCAGGGCCGTCCTGGCCGGGAAGGCCGACACGCGTGTCTCACGGCGGGAGGGCCGTGGGAACTCTGATCATGCCCGAGTGACCTGAAGGAGGAACTAGTTCCCTCCGTAGGAGAAGGCTCGGAATTCCAGGCTCCTGTAGGGCCTGTGGTATTCTGTAGCCTGTCAGGATAGAAAGGAGGTAAAAGCCATGGAAGACCAGAAGCTCGACGATCTCGGTGACGAGATCGCCCGCATCTTTGCGGAGGACGCAGAGATCTCGCCCTGCGAAGTTACGGCGGGAAGCGAAGTTAGCTTCCGTCTGTGCAGGGGAAACTTCGGAATTCAAATCGTGGTGGGGGCCACGATCAAACACCCGAAGGGGACCATATCTTCCCGCAGGGGAAGATTCGTGATCCTGACCCTTGCTGGTTGTGGTACGGTCTGCATGGGTGACACCCATGCTCTCTGGCCGAGTCATCAGCGGCCAGAAGACCGCGCCGGGTTTATCGCTTTGGCGCGATTGATAGACGCCAATGCGTCTAAGGCCGTGGTGGTTGAGGTTGAGAAGATCAGCCCGGCCATACGGCACCCCAATGGGGCGTTCGAGTTTGTCGCGTGGTAACCTGATTATTTAGTCGTCGTTATGGGGGTTATGTGCCCACCTAGGCATCTTACCTGGGGCGTCTGTCCCTGAAGCCATTGGGCGCTAAGGGCGGTGGAGCTTGCTCCCTTGCCAGTCGATGCTGGCACCGCCCTATTTCCGACGAGTTGAAACTCGTCATCACTGCTGCAAAGGAGAGTTCCGATGCGGGCATTTACGTACAGTTTCCCCGATGTCGAGGAGGGGATCATCCTCTCTGACAAGGGGAAAATAGTCCTCGGTGAGAAGGGCCGAGGACGCCACCAGGTAATAGTGACCCCGACGGCGGGATCACTAGTGAAGGGGAATCGGCTGATGTCGGTCCCCGGGCCCGAGACATCCGCTCTGGTGCTGTTTCCGGACCAGAGCGGGTTTCGGGGGGGTTGGAGGCTGACTCAACCCATTAACTGTTGTACCACAGCCCGACCGTGGGAGGAGTTCCCTCCCGGCTGGAACGAAGCCCGGTATGAGCTGGCTAAGGAGATGCGGCCAGCACGCCCCCATCGGCTGGAAGTTGTCGCCGAGGGCTATGCGGCCCAAGGCGCTGCGGGACGCATGGGCGGCGGACACGTCATCCTGGCCGTGATGGCGAACGGTCAGGAAGTGGAGGTGGTCCGAGGGGGCCGCCTCTACGGAGAGCCCGGTGTGATCCGCGTGACGTGCAGCGCAGGTTACATCGAGGTTCTGGACTCCTGGGCACACGTCCAGGAGCAGCAGGCCGCTAAGAAGTTTGCGGATCTGCAGGGCGGGAGTTAGGGGATTAGAATTGGTGAGCATGAGCGCTCCCCAGAACGGGAAGCTCCACCAGAAAAGGAGAAAAAAGATGCCGCACAGGGCAAGTACCCGCAGAAGTACCCAGGCGCGGGAGGCGATGTGGGCGGCGGTGGATGCGTTGTGGGCGGCGGCGGCGGAGTATAGGGCGGCGTCGTCGGCGGAGCCAGCACTGGCGAAGGCGGCGCTGGCGAAGGCGGAGCGGACGTCGCGGGCGGCATGGGCGGCGCTGGAGCGGGCGGAGCGGATGAAGGCGGCGCTGTCGTCGCCGACGAGCCGCAAGAAAAGGAGCCGCAAGAAAAGGAGGAGTGCTGAAAAAGCAGAACCT
>JBDRDQ010000598.1:0-9172 GCA_043820695.1 Gemmatimonadota bacterium
GGCACACCGGGACATGCGATCCTGAACCTGGCCGATGACCCGGGCCGGGGTGAGCACGTCCCCCTGGTCACTTCTGGACCACGATCGGCGGCAGAACTCCACGGTCTCCTCCACCTGGGTCGTCACCGCCGCGGCGAACTCGTCCAGCTCGGGAGGGGCCTGGGGGTAGCGCCTGGAGATGAAGAGGGCCGCCCGCATACCCCCCACCTGGCCGGCGTTCAGTGCAGCGCCTCCGGGCCGTCGGACCCCATGGGTGCCGCAGGCCTCGCCGATGGGGAAGAGGTTGCGGACGTTGGATTCCCACCAGATGTCGGCCCGAAGTCCGCCATTGTTGTGTTGGGCGCAGACGGCGATCTCCAGCGGGTCCTTGGCCAGCTCCCGTCCGTTGTCCCGGAAGAGACCGAGGGCCGGTTCGTTCATGGCGGCGAGGCGGGTGACGGGGGTGTCTCCTGTGGCGCCGGAACGGCTGAGATAGTCCCGGGCCTCTTCTTCCAGGCACGCCAGGGTGAAGGGGGCCCAACCCTCCCCACCTTCAGGATTCCGGGTGAAATCCAGGAAGACCCGGCGACCGGATCGAATCTCCTGGTCGACCAGGATGTCGATGAGAGAGGATCCGTGTCGGGTCACCCGGTCGGTATCGAAGGGCCATTCGTATCCTTTGCGGAAGATGGCCGAGGCAAGGGTACCCATGTCCGGAAAGTGGGCGTTCAGGAACTCCCGCCGATCCCCACCGGGTCCCGCTTCCGACACGTAGCGGGGAATCACCTGCTGATAGCTTCCCGACAGATTCCATCGGAACCCCACCGAAGCCATACCGAACTGGGACTCCGTCAGATTGTGCGCCACGGCTCCTGCCCGAAGCGCCAAGCCCAGGGAGCCCCTCTGGCTCTGGGGATAGACCGAGTCCCGGTACATTCCGCCGGGGCCACCGGTGGCAAGTACCACGTTGCGGGCATTGAAGGCCACTAACCCGAAGTCTCCCTCGTTCACCCCTTCCTTCCGGATGGCCACGGCGCCGCAGGTGGCGACGGCCTCGCCGTCCTCTCTTTTGCCCCGGGTCAGGAGAGCCACCACCTGATGGCCGTCGAAGACCCGGACCCCCAAGCGCTCCAACTCGGCTCCCAGGTGATGGCACATGAGGCGGGAGGTGAGGGGGCCCGCCGATGTGGCCCGGCCCCTGAGGTCGTTGTCGGTGCGGTACCCCGGAAAACCACCGTGCCGATCGTGGGGGAAGGGCACGCCCAACTCCACCAGGTTGAGGAAGGCCCGGGCCGAGCCCAAGGACTCGCAGAGAGCGATGTCGCCGTGCATGCTCCCCCCGGCCCAGAGGTCCCGGGCCAGATCCAGGGCCGAATCCGCGCTTCCCCCGAGAGCCAGCTTGTAGTAGGTCTACTTGTCGGAGCCGGCATCGTAGGAGGTCCCTGCATTCCACTTGTCGGTAACAAGGGCCACATCCCCGACCCCCAGGCGGACCAACTGCAACGCGGCATTTCTGGCTGCCGCGCCACTTCCCACCACCAGGGTGTTCAGGGAGTGTACCGGGAGGGCAAGGCCGCCGGTGATCGACAGGTCACCTCCTTTTTCCGGGATGCCCCTCATCGCCCCACGCCCTCCCCCATGTCCGGTAGCCGGTAGAGGTCCCCGTCGCGAACCACGCATCCGGTTTCCATGCCCGCTTTCATCAGCTGACTGCATCCGGAACACCCCACGCACACCTTCCTGGGATCGAGGGCCCCTTTCTCGGCCAGGTCCCTGGCGAAGTCGGGGTACGCGAAAGCCATACGCCCTACCCCTACGATGGAGACATGCCCTTCCCGGACCGCTCCGGCCCCTACATGGGGAAAGAAATGTCGAAGCCAGCTGTACCCGGTCCCTACCAGGGGAAGGTCGGGCAGCTCCCGTTGGAGAGTCCTGGTGATCTCCTGGAAGCGGGCGACTCCCACCAGGGGATGCTCCGGGGCCGACGGCGAGCCGGGGACACCCCGGTTGTACGGGCGGCCGAGGTGCGGGCTCGAGTACGGCACCCCCAGGGTGATGTTGGCCAAGGGTGCGCCCAGCGTTCTCAGCCGGCGGAGAAGTGCCTTGGGTTCCGTGAGATCCGGCCGCCGGGGGTCGTCACGGTCCGTGCCGAACCCATGGGGATGAGGGATTCCGTCAAAGGCGTTGAGACGGGAGGTCGCCAGGAGGCCGGGCACCTCGGCCCGGATCCGGCCCGCGGTCTCCAGGAGGAACCGGGTTCGGTTCTCCAGCGTCCCGCCGTAGCGCCCATCCCTGGTGAAGGCCCCCAGGAGCTCGGACACCAGGTACCCATGGCAGGCTTTCACGTCGACGCCGTCGAACCCGGCAGAAGCCGCCAGCTTCGCAGCGTCGAGGAATATGTCCTGAAGCCGGTCCAGCTCCTCGTCGGTGACCACAGGGTAGTCCTCGTCGAGGCCCACAAGGGCATCCAGTATCGCCTGATGGTGGGCTATCAGCGGGCGTCGCCCACCGGCCGGCTTGGACCACCGGCCCGAGTGGGTCAACTGCAGAATCAGGAGAGGATCATGGTCCGAGCCCATGGTCTCCCGGGCCGCCCTCCGGGTCTCCTCCACCAGGCGGCCGAATCGGGCGACGTTCCCCCTGTGAAGGTGAAGCTGTTGGGGGTTGGACCGGCCCTCCTCCACCACCGCCGTCGCCTCGAACCAGATCAGGGCGCTTCCGCCGGCGGCATACCGTCGGTACCGTCGAAACGCTTTCTCCCCGGGCCCTCCGTCGGGGTCCGCATCGAACCCCTCCATGGGGTGCACCGCAAGGCGGTTCGGAAGCTCCCGGGCCCCCACCCTGCAGGGCTCGAGGAGGGGGAGAGGATCATCGTGCCAGGGTAGGCTCAACCCGAGAGCCTCCATGTCCCTCAGGAGGGGCTCCGGGTCTCGATACAGGAACCTTCGATGAGTTTGGGCCAGGGGGGCGGTCACGGAGTGTCGGCCTCCATGTCCCGGACCAGGCGTTGAAGGCTCTGCAGACCTATTCGGGTCCTCTCCACACAGAGGCTGGGCCATTCACTCCGCTCCGTGATGCTCAGATTGCCGGCACGGATTCCCTCACCGCCCCTCTGAGCCGCCGAAACCAGCCTCGCCAGCTCACCGGTTTCCAGATCGGGGAAACGGGCCCGAAAACCGTCGTCGAAAAAGGGGGTTTTGAAGCTACCCCCATGATCTTCCACCGAGAGGTTGATGGGCCGCCCAAGGGTGCGGAGTCGCCGCAGGATCTCCGTGAGATCGATGCCGCCTGACCCCACGGCGGTGGGGAAGGTGACTAGCCCCTCCTGGTCCAAGGCCGCGGTTCCGTCCTTGATGTGTGTCGCCACCACCCACGGAAGGGCCCGCTCGGTTCCCAGAACCGGGTCCTCCAGCATGGGGAGCATGTTGAAGGTATCCAGACAGATACCGAGCCATCCCCCCGGCTCGGCCCCACAGGCCTCCAGGAGCCGGACGAGCTCGAAGGTGGTGAACTCGAAATGGAGCTCCATGGCGAGAGTGACGCCCAGATCCTGGAACATCGCTCTCTGGGGCCGCAGAGCCCTGGCCATGGCCTCCAACAGCTCCTCCGTCGGGGGTGAGTCGCGGTGCCAGCGAAAGAAACCTCCCGAGCAGGAACGGACCACGTTGGCTCCCAGAAGATGGGCCTCAGCAGCAGCCCGCCGGTTGCCGGGAAAGAGATCCTTCTCTACCCAGGTGTCGGTGTCGAAGGGCACGTGCTGACCCCCACCCCATTCCAGGTACAGGCCCCGTGTTCGGGCGACCTGGGCCAATTCCCGCAAAAACCCCTCATCCGCCGTCCGGTCCTGGGGCAGGTGGATCTCGGAGAACTGTACGCCTTCCCCTCCGGATTCCGCGACCCATTCCAGGAGGGAGAAGGGATCCATCCGTAACGGGTTCAGACAGTAGCTGTCGATACCGACTCTGAACGGGGCCATGGATTCCGGGGAAAATTCGGTGGCCGGCGAATGGGTGAGCGGTCGAGGAAGAAGATGCCCTGCCCCGAAGGGGGTGGCAAGCGGAGATCGGACCCCCACTTGCAGGCCCTCCGCGGCTGGCTGATGTTCCCCGGGCATTCCCCCGACGACACCAAGGCTCGGCCCGACTCGGTTCGGACCGTCCACCGGATGTACGTGGAAGCAGGCTCCGACATCATTCTGACCAACTCGTTCGGTGGGAACCGCTTTCGACTCTCGGGCCATGGCCTGGACGACCGGGTCCATCGGGCCCACGGGAGTGATGATGGAGCCGTTGGGCGAGCTCACTCCTGAGACCGCCGGAGAGGCGTTCTCGGCTCAAGCCTCAGGCCTCGCCGCGGGAGGTGTGGACCTGCTCTGGATCGAGACCATGAGCGATCTCCAGGAGGTCCGAGCCGCCATCCAGGGGGCTCGGGCTGAATGCGCCCTCCCTCTCGTCGTTACCCTGAGCTTCGATGCCGGCGGCCACACCATGATGGGGGTGACCCCCGAGGAGGCGGTGAAGGAGCTCTCCCTCCATGATCTCGCCGCCATGGGCGGTAACTGCGGAAGTGGCCTCGCGGAAATGGAGGAGGTTGTCCGGAGAATGATGGCGGCGGGGTCCCCCATCCCCCTGGTGTCGAAATCCAACGCGGGCAAGCCCGCCTGGGTGGCAGGAGCGCTGGCCTACGACGGAACGCCGGAAGCCATGCGAGACCACGCCCTCCGGATGCGGAGATTGGGAGCACGCCTCATAGGAGGGTGTTGCGGGACAACGCCCGCCCACATCCGAGCCATGGCCGAGGGGCTGAGGGGTGATTCCGCTGCCTCTGACGCCTGGGCGGGGTACCGGAATACTACCTGATCCCGTACTGCCTGAGTTTGTCGTAGAGGGTACGCTCACCGATTCCCAGGGCTTCGGCGGCCTTCTTCCGGTGTCCACCGGCCACCTCCAGCGCCTCCCGGATGGCGGCCTCCTCCATCTCGGCCATGGTCCGGGCGGGCTGGTGAGCCGGGTCGGCCCTGGCTCCTACCAACGATAGTGAAAGATCCTCCGCGCCCAGGCGCTCGCCCTCTGCAAGAATGGCCGCCCGTTCCAGAACGTTGGCCAACTCCCGCACATTCCCGGACCAGGGAGCCCGGCGGAAGACGGTCCCGACCGAGTCGTCGAGGCGAAGTGGGGGCCGGCCCAATTCCCCGCAAATGCGAACCAGGAGACTTTCGGCCAGGGGAAGAAGGATTGAGAGGAAGGCCCTTTTCACTCCTTTTCCCTACCGGCTCCCGAGATCCTTCTTGGCGGACTTGATGTATCTGCCGAAGTCGCGATCCTTCTTTCTCTTTTCGACATATGACATCTGGTGGTACTCGGATTCTTCCTTGAGTTTGAGGTAACTGTCATAGTGCTCTTGACGGAGAGCGCCTGATCTCACCGCCTCGAGCACGGCGCAGCCAGGCTCATCTGTATGACTGCAATTCCGGTAGCGGCAGCCGGAGGCGAGCCCGCCGATGTCGGAAAAGCTGTCGACGATCCCGTTTTCGGCCCCCACGACTCCGAACTCACGCATACCTGGGTTATCGATGACCAGGGCGCCACCCTCGAGGATGATCAACTCCCGGCGGACCGTCGTATGCCTTCCCTCGCCGGTTCCGCTGACGTCTTTTGTCGGAAGCCTTTCTCGGCCGACCAGTTGGTTGATGATGGTGCTTTTGCCCACCCCCGATGATCCGACGAAGCAATAGGTCTTTGAGGGCAGCAGCGTCTGCCTGAGGTCGTCGAGGCCCTCGTGCGTCACGTTGCTCAAGGTCAACACGGGCACCGGAACACCCGCAGCGCGGATCTCCGCCAACTGGGACGCCAGAACTTCCGAATCAACCAGGTCCGTCTTGGTGAGCAGGACAAAGGGATCTGCCCCACCATCCCTCACCATGACGAGATACCGCTCCAGTCGCTTGAGGTTGAAATCAAAGTGGCAGGACTGAACGATGATCACGAAATCCAGGTTTGCCGCGATCATCTGATAGTCGACGGAATCTCCCGCCGACCTTCTGCGCAGAACGGTCCTTCGCTCCAGGAGGGTGTGGGCCAACCCAAAATCGTCGGCCGGGCGTTTTTCTACACACACCCAGTCCCCGACAGCCGGGAGTTCCTGCGACAGCTGATGTCTGTATCGATAGCTGCCTGCCAACTTTGCCCGGAAGGTCCCGGTTTGATCCATGAGTAACAACAAGTCGCGGTCGACCGCGGCAACCCGAGCGACCGTATCCGCAGGCCCGCATTCTTCCCTTTCCTCGAACCACTCGTTCCAGCCCAGTCGAGCCAGATCAATGTGTCGGGTTGCCATTCGTCGTCTGTCCTCAGTCCAGGGGTAACTCGATCCAGGCCACCGAGGACAGGTCGAGCTCGTCGCGCTGAACGCCCCATAGCCTGTCAGTGGTGAAACGGAACGCATCGAACCGTTCCGGCAACCGGACCTTGCGGATCTCGCCGTCGGAAGAGATCCGCAACCACGTGGGGCCACCCTGGAGCCCCCCGAAGTCCAGGTCGATGGGAGGGATCTTCTGGCCGGATCCGGTGAACCCGCGGAGCTGATTACGGGCGCGATCGTAGGCGCGAATTTGATCCCCGCATACCGCCCACAGGCGATACCAGAGTGGGAACCCTCCGTCCGTCGCCACGAAGCCGGCGGATGGGTCATCGAGCACTTCGCCAAGTGCCACGACGTTCCGAACGGTTCCCGTCCGAGGGTCCAGAGCCGCCAGATCGGCTTGAAGCAGCGCCATATGGTATGCGGAAACTCCGGATTCCAGGGTCCCGGTCGTCCAGGGGACAATGATCTCGTCGCCAAGGCGGGCCGTCCTGACGGTGGTAGTGAGGAGGTTCATGCCACCGCGAACGCTACCGGGGGGAATCTTCTCGCGACGTATGTCGATCTGGGACCATGGCCCGTCGGGCTCCGAGATCCGTAGGAAGGCGTGACGAACGAAATCGAAGGCCCAGGCCTCGTTGTTGAGCCCGCCGGTAAGGAGCCCGGCGGGCCTCCGAAACTCCTAGGGTCCTCCTCCGGAGGTTCCATGGCGCCCGATGACGTTGCCCTGTTCGTCAAACCCGATGAAGAACGGCTCCACCGAGTTGAGGACCCAAACGGAGCCGTCCGGGAGCGCCTCGAGGTCCCAGACCTCGGCAATGGCCTCCGACGAACCGAGCACATGCACATCCGACGAGGTCAGCGTCAACGGACCCACATCGTCCGGCGCCTCATCCGGTTAGCAGGCGGCGAGAGACAGCACCACGAGAGCAGCGACCATGGCCGGGTGCAGGAAGAGCCGGAAAGGGTCGGCGCGTCGTGGACTCTGATCTCGTTCCATCATCCCTGCTCCTGAATGGACGGCGGCGGTGGTTTAGACCCCGCCCCGTATAATCTGATTGGAGAACCCTGGCCCCTACCTTACCTCTCAGGATGCCCCGGCGGATTAAGTTTCTCCGGTGCGACCACCATGCCCACCCGGAGGGCGAGGCGCAAGCCGAGTGCTCCCGGGCTACCGGCGGCGCCGCGTGGGTCGAGAGCGCTTGTCAGATCGCAGAGTACTTCATACCATAAAGTAGAACGTCCACGTGCACAGGGAGGTAACCTTGAAGAGGTGGCTGAGACGCATCCGCGGTGCGATCGGGATGGGCTTGACCTGGGCCCTGGCCTGGTTCGGCGCGGGGCTCGTTCTCCTGCTGATCGTAGGTTTTGGCGCCGCCGACGTCCCGTTTCCCCTCGGATTCGGTCTACTCGGCTTTCTTGCCGGGGTCACGTTCTCGGGGGTGCTCGGGATTGTGGGGAGACGTCGCAGGTTCGACCAGATGTCGGTTCCGCTCTTTGCAGGGTGGGGGGCCGTCGGGGGTCTCCTGATGTCCATGATCTTCGTCTTCGCCGTGGCCCTCGCAGATGGCCCCACGTTCATCGAGAATCTGGTGTTCTTGGGCCCGCTGTTCGCGGTGGCCGGCTCGGGCTGCGCCGCTGGGTCGCTGGCCCTGGCCAGAATGGCGGAGGATCCAGATTTGATCGACGCCAGTGCGGAAGTCGCCGATGTAGGGCTTACCGGAGGCGAGGTGCGGGAGCTGCTGGGGGGCGGGGGCTGATTTTCCCGCCGACCAACCTCTGCCAGGCTCGGGCGAGCGTCTCGGTGGGAAGCCAGGAGGTCGGATAGGTGGTCTGCGGCGCGTCGGCAGCGGGCATGATTTCCGTGGACTTTGGATCGGCGATGTATCCGGCGTCCCGATCGAGAGGCATAGGCACCTGTGTCGCGACTTCACCCGATGACACGCTTGGCAGCCTCAGGGGGATCATCTCATCGAAGAAAAGGACGGCCATGGCTTTGGAACCGGCCACTTCATGACTGACCCCCGGCTCTACGGCCAGGGCCCAGAGCGCTCCGGCACGTCGGTTGATGGCGAAGATCCCGGCGATGATGTCGTTGCGGAACTCGAGATCCGCTCCGCCGATGAAGAAGAAGCCCGGCACCTGCTGCGCTGCCGCTGAGGCCTGGGCGGAGTAATAGATTCCGCCCTTGTTCACGATGAACGCCAGCACTCGCTCGGGCTTCCAGAGCGCGAATTCGTAGTTGAACTGCCCGCCGGCGGACATGCCCCAGAGAAGAAAGTACGCCTGACTCAACTCCGGGTGTCCGGACTCATCCGCGAGCCTGTCCACCGCTTCCAGGAACGCGTTGCCGCGGCCGTCGCCGTTCGAACCCGGTACCAGCACCAGGATCCCGCGAAGGACCTCGACTCCCTCCGGATACCAGAGGCGGAATTCGCCGCTGTCGAAGTTGTCCCCAGGGGGCACCGAAACGTCGAAGGTCTGTGCGAGCAGGGGCATCGTCATGGAACTCAGCACGGTGCAGGTGAGAAGGGTGAGGCTTGCGAGTCTCATGATTCGGGGACCTCAGGAGGAACGGTAATTCGAGCCGGCCCTTGGGGCCGGGAGAGAATCTAGGGCCCTCGGTGCAGAGGGTCGATGGTGGGGGTGCGACGACTCTCCCCTGGCCCGGTTTTCTCGT
Source organism: Gemmatimonadota bacterium (assembly GCA_043820695.1). Taxonomy (GTDB): domain Bacteria; phylum Gemmatimonadota; class Gemmatimonadetes; order Longimicrobiales; family Gaopeijiaceae; genus JABDNZ01. Next base: position 9,020 of record JBDRDQ010000598.1, read on the forward strand.
GGTGACTAAATTAGTCATACTTATTTGACTAAGAGGTCACAATGATGGAAGAGCGAGTATCTGTGGGTCGGCTGAAGGCCAGGCTGAGCGAGTACCTGCGGCGGGCCAAGGCGGGCGGGGAAGTGGTAGTGACGGACCGGGGGAGGCCGGTCG
>JBDRDQ010000599.1:0-3664 GCA_043820695.1 Gemmatimonadota bacterium
CGGTCCACCCCCACCCCGCCGCCCGGGGCTCACGTCGCCCGGAGCCATATGATCCAGCCCTCCCTCCCCACCGGTGGCCGTCCAGGCGTCCAGATAATCCTGGAAGGGATTGACGGCATTCATGAAGGGATAGGGATCACCAGGCCTCACATCCGGATCGTTCATGGTCCAATTGATTTCACCGAACCGGCTCCGGGCGTACTCCATGGAAAGGAGGCCTTCCATGGGCTCCTGGGGTGGGAAGTACGGGTCACCGTAGTAGAAGTCCCGGTCGGCGAAGGCCAGGTTCATGACCTGATAGAGGGTGTGCAGGTACCGGGCGCTGTTGAACCCCATCCCCTTCAGATCCACATCTTCCAGCATGTTCAAAGCCTGGAGCATCACCGGGCCCTGGACCCAGGACGTCAGCTTGTAGACCTCGATTCCCTTGTAGTTGGTGGAGACGGGTTCCTCGATGTGAACCTTCCAGCCGTCCAGGTCCTCCATGGTGAAGAGCCCACCCTCTTCCCGGGTTCCCCTGACGATCTCCTCGGCGATATCCCCTCGGTAGAAGCGGTCATACGCGGCGTAGATGGCCTCTTTCCGGCTCTTCCCGTCGGCGAGGGCACCGGCCTCCGCTTCCACGAGTTTCTTCAGGGTCGCCAGGAGATCGGGCTGCCGGAAAATCTCCCCGACCCGGGGACCCGGGTTCTCCGCATCCTCCGGGTGGGTGAGATAGATCTCCCGCGAGTACTTCCACTCCTGTATCAGGCCCTGGTCGGACCGAATTCGCCTCACGGCGTCCGCTTCCATCGGATACCCGTTCGCCATCTCCATGGCCGGCGCCAGGACATCGGCAAGGCTCTTGGTCCCGTATTCGGCCAGCATGGTCATGAGGCCGCCGGGAGTCCCCGGCGTCACCGCCGAAAGGGGGCCGTCGGCCGGAGGGTATCGGTGCCCCTGCGCCTGGTAGAACTCTGCGGTAGCCCCTGAAGGAGCCACCCCCAGGGCGTTGATCCCGAGGACTTCGCCCGTATTGGGATTGTAGATGAGGGCCTGGGTCTCCCCCCCCCAACTGAGGACATCCCACATCGTGGCCGTAGCCGCCAGCATGGCGCAGGCCGCATCCACCGCATTCCCCCCCTGCACGAAGAGGGTGGCGCCCGCCGTTGCCGCCATGGGTTTCCCGGTGATGGCGACCCAGTGCTTCCCATGCAAGATCGGCTTCTGGGGCCGGAAATCCTGAGTCTTAGCGGCGGACGGCATGCAGATGAGGGAGGCGGCCGCGAACAAGACGGCGCCGACAACGGTTGAGCGAGGGGATTTCATGGTTCCTCCGTCGGATTCGGGATGGAAACCATGATGGGGCAGAAGGGAGGGCCGGAAAAGGGGAAGTGCCAAAGGAGGCCCTCCCAATATCAGGATCTGGTGATGGCCTTCCGGAAATCCGCCGAGGAGTGTGCCAGGGAGCTCTGGAGGTATCGGGATTCTTCCCGGCTGCTTCGGCTGATGGGCCCTTCCGAACCCGGTTCCACCCCTACTCCCACGAAGATCGGGCCATCGGCGCGCAGAATCTCGGGGAGGGTAGCCTCATACCCCAGATCCCGGTTGAACGAATAGACCCTGGGAAAGCCCGCAGCCATAGCCAGACCGGGGAAATCCACCTCTCCTCCCCCCGGAATGGGTTGATTGCCCGTGATCTCGTAGGTTCCGTTCTCCAGGACGAAAAGGATCAGGTTCTTCGCCCGAGACCCGGCAATGGTGACCAGCGTGCCGAGGTTCATGAGCATGCTTCCATCTCCGTTCAGGCAGATCACCTTCCTGGAGGGCTGGGCCAGGGCAATCCCCAAAGCAAGGTCGGCCGTGTGCCCCATGGCGCTGTCGGCTGAGGCGAAATCCAGGTCATGGTCGGACAAGCGGCCCCAGGGTCGGGTCACACTCATGCAGGTCACCACCACCTCGTTCGTCCGGATGGCGGCCAGAGGCCGAAGGAGTTGGTCTTTGGTCAGCATCGGCGTGACCTCCCGGGAGGCTGCCCTCTCCGGAAAACCGGTCCCATTTCAGGAATCCAACCCATCGAAGGAAGTGTCGATAAGAACGGCCACAGGTCTCTGGTCCTTCTGGGCCTGGGCAAATGCCATTTCGATTGGAGCCAAATCGGAAGAATCACGGAGGTAGCTGAAGGGGATTCCCCAAGCCCGAAGGGTCGCCTCCGTCATGTACGCGACGGAATCCAGATCGTTCCGAACCAGGACATCCCGGTCCACCTCCCCCTCGCTGGGGTCAACTCCGGCCTCTCTGGCTGTGGCGTAACCCCGGCAGGTGATCAACAGGAGAATGGGGGCTCCCATTCGGGAAGCCGTTCCACGGAGCCCGTCCCCCGCCTCCAGGAGGCCCGTATTCTGGATCAGAATGACGGGAAGGGCTCCCCCGAGCCAGAGGCCCGAAGCGAGCCCCATGGCCTCCCCTTCCCGGGTCGCGTAAAGGACCCGGACGGCCCCCTCCCTACCAGGTGCTCCGGCAGGAGCCACGGCCGCCCCCTTGAGGGCAGAGAGGATCGGAGCCGAGGTGTTGTCCGGCACCGTGACCACATGGGTGGCGCCAAGGTCCCGGAGAAGGGCCACAAACCGGAGAGCGGCTTCGAAGGTGCCGTCGGCAGGATGGGGCTGCGGAATCATCCGGGAAAAAAAAGTCCTGGAACGATGCCAGGCAAGGGTCCAGGCTGAAGAATTGCGCTCCCCATGACCCGGATGAGCTCCCGGGACTCGAAAACCAGGTAGCGAACCCCTATCCTACCCATACCTTCGAATGGGCCCTCAACCGGGGAGGGGAGCGTGAACCGCAACCCCGTCGTGTTCGTCGTTTCAGATTCCATGGGTGAAACCGCCCAACTGGTGGCCAAGGCGGCCTTGAGCCAATTCCCGGATGGGAATGTGGGGCTGAGACGGTTCAGTCACATCGAGACCCCGGACGCGGCGGTTGAGGTCATGAAGGCCGCCCGGGAGCAGCCCACCCTGATCATCTTCACCGTCATCATTCCGGAAGTCCGGGAGGTCATCGGCTCCAAGGCCGAGCTCCACGGCATCCCCTTGGTGGACATCATGGGACCTGCACTGGCAGGGTTGGAGCAGATAACGGGGACGGCGGCACTCCTCGAGCCGGGCCTGATCCACAAACTCGACGAGCAGTACTTCCTGCGCGTCGAGGCCGTAGAGTTCGCCGTGAACCATGACGACGGGAAGAACCCCAGGGGGTACAGAAAAGCCGACGTCGTTCTTCTTGGCGTGAGTCGGTCCAGCAAAACCCCGGTCAGCATGTACCTGGCCAATCGGGCCCTGAAGGTGGCGAACCTTCCTCTGGTTCCCGAGGTACCTACACCTCCCGAGTTGCACAGGATTCCGGCCCATAAAATCGTGGGCCTGATCATTTCCCCGGAAAAACTCGCCGGAATCCGCCGGGTTCGAGTGCGCGCGATGAGGGTACCTGGGCAATCCAATTACTCGGACCTTCACAGGATCCAGGACGAACTGGAGTACGCCCAACGCCTCTACCGCGAGTTGGGGTGTGAGGTCCTGGACGTCACGGACCGGGCTGTGGAGGAGACTGCGGCCATGGTCATGGAGTTGGTGGGAAATCCCCGGGTGTCAGGGGATTGATCGTCCGAACCGTTCTCTGAAGGAAACCA
>JBDRDQ010000600.1:0-2092 GCA_043820695.1 Gemmatimonadota bacterium
AGGCATGATGATAGCCACGTTCCCTCGCTTCCATCCGCACAAGCCTTTCGCCAGGCGCTAGAAGGTGCACCTCTACCTTGCGAGCCAGAGGTGCCCAGACAACGAATCGGGTCTGGTCGTCCCCCAAGAAGCTGGCACCCAGGCCGAGGTCCCGGCTCCCGTTCACTTCATCTGCTCCTCGCTTTTGAGGAACAAGACAGACAGGGGGGGAAGGGTGAGATTCAGAGAATACGGGCGGCCGTGAAAGGAGACCTTTGCCGCCTCCAGGCCTCCGAAGTTGCCCTGTCCGCTGCCCCAGTACTCCTCGGAGTCGCTGTTCAGGACCTCCTGCCAGAAGCCCCCCCTGGGAACGCCGATTCGGTAGCTGTGGCGAGGGACCGGAGTGAAGTTGCAGACGACCAGCACGATGTCATCCGTTGACCGCCCTTTGCGGATGAAGCTGAGGGCGCTCGACTGGCTGTCGCTGGCATCGATCCACTCGAACCCTGCAGGGTCGCAGTCCAGCTCATGCAGCGCCGGTTCACTCCTGTACAGCCGATTCAGGTACTCCACGAATCGCTGCAGGCCAGCATGGCGATCGTATTGCGCCAAGTGCCAGTCGAGGCTCTCATCGTGGTGCCATTCGCTCCACTGGCCAAACTCCCCTCCCATGAAGAGAAGCTTCTTGCCGGGCTGGCCATACATGTAGGCCAAGAGCAGCCTCAGGTTGGCGAACTTCTGCCAATCGTCCCCGGGCATCTTGCCCAGGAGGGAGCCCTTGCCGTGCACGACCTCGTCGTGGGAGAGCGGGAGCACGAAGTTCTCGTGGAAGGCGTAAATCATCCTGAAAGTCAGTTCGTTGTGGTGGTACTTGCGATGGATGGGTTCGTGCGCCATGTACTCAAGGGTGTCGTGCATCCAGCCCATGTCCCACTTCATGTCGAACCCCAGCCCTCCCATGTAAGCGGAGCGGGAAACCATTGGCCAGGCGGTCGATTCCTCAGCGATCATCAGCACATCCGGGTGGCGTTCCTTGACGGCTTCGTTCAGCCGGCGAAGAAAAGAGATGGCCTGCAGGTTCTCGCGGCCGCCGAATTCGTTGGGCACCCACTCCCCGGGCTTGCGTGAATAGTCCAGGTAGAGCATGGAGGCGACGGCGTCCACGCGCAGGCCATCCGCATGGAACCTGTCCAGCCAGAAGAGTGCGGAACTGATCAGAAAGCTGCACACCTCGTTGCGCCCGGAGTTGTAGATGAGGCTCTTCCAGTCCGGGTGCACGCCCTTCCGGGGGTCCTGATGCTCGTAGAGGTGGGTCCCGTCGAAAAATCCCAGGCCGTGCTCGTCGCCGGGGAAATGGGACGGAACCCAGTCAAGGATGACGCCGATGCCGCTGCGGTGCAGGTGGTCGATGAGGTACATGAAATCCTGCGGCGTGCCGTAGCGGCTGGTGGGTGCGAAGAGCCCCAGCGTCTGGTATCCCCAGGAGCCGTAGAAGGGGTGCTCCATCACCGGCAAAAACTCCACATGGGTGAACCCCATGCGCAGCGCATAGTCGGCCAGCGGCCCCGCCATCTCCCCGTAGGTGAGGAAGCGGTTGCCCTCTTCGGGCACCCGCCGCCACGAGCCCAGGTGAACTTCGTAGATCGATAGGGGTGAACGGTCGGCCGGCTTTTCCCGGCGGGCGGCCATCCACCCGGCGTCCCCCCACCTGTATTCCAGGTCCCAGATGATGGAAGCGGTTTTCGGCGCCAGTTCGTAATAGAGCGCGAAGGGGTCGGTTTTTTCGACCTGGTAGCCCTCGCGGTTCGATTCGATGAAGTACTTGTAAAGCTGTCCCCGCCCGAGGCCGGGGATGAATCCTTCCCATATACCGGAGGATTCCAGGGGCCGCAAACAATGGGTCGACCGGTCCCAGCCATTGAAATCCCCGATGACGGACACCTGACGGGCATTGGGCGCCCATACCGAAAAGTGGACTCCGGCCGTTCCCCGATCGGACACGATACGGGCCCCCAGTTTGTCATAAAGCTGGAAATGGCTGCCTTCGTTGAAGAGATAAAGGTCGTCTGCAGACAGCACGGAAAGACCGTAGCGGACGGGCGAAGCGCCGGCA
>JBDRDQ010000601.1:0-6187 GCA_043820695.1 Gemmatimonadota bacterium
GTGGTTTTTGGTAATGGGTTGTATGTTTTTTTGTGTGGGTTTTTGTAGGGGGGGTGGGGGGGGTTACCACCCTCCGCCCTTTTCTATTCTACCTTTACTTTCTCTGAAGACTCCGCCAAGGCACCCTGGCCAATAAAAGGACCGCCAGCACCGTGGCCGCCACAAGAGGCCAAAACCTGTCCGCTTTGACCCCCCAGTAGAAATGGACGACGCCCAAAGCGGCGGCAAGATACACCAGGCGGTGAAGCCGGTGCCATCGCTTGCCGAGGCGCCGGATCCAACCCTTCGTGGAGGTCACCGCCAGGGGCACCAGAAGGAGGAGGGCGGCAGCCCCCACGGTGATGAAGGGCCGCTCCACAACATCCTCTACGATGAAGGACCAGGCGAACCCCTGATCGAGGCCCAGGTAGATGAGGAGGTGGAGGGAAGCGTATGAGAACGCAAAAAGGCCCACCAGGCGCCGAACCTTGATGATCTGATTCCATCCGGTGAGGCGCCGAAGGGGCGTGATGGCGAGTCCCGCCAGGAGAAGGATCAGGGTCGATCGGCCAGCCCAGAAAAGGACGGCCTCGATGGGGTTGGCTCCCAAGCTATCCGTCGCGAAGCGAAAACCCGTCCAGAAGATGGGACTCAAACCCAACATCCAGACGGCGCCCTTGAGGCGCATCGTGGAGCCAGCCTTCGAATGGCTCCTGGAAACCCGCACGCGGCCGCTTTCCATTTTCCGGGGAGACCTCTAAAACCAGCGCCGGAGATCCATGCCCTCATAAAGAGAGGCCACCTCATCGGCGTACCCGTTGAACGGCAGAGTGGACCGACGACGAATCTCCCCAAGACGGCGTTCCCGTGCCTGACTCCACCGAGGGTGATCCACCTCCGGGTTCACATTGGCGAAGAACCCGTATTCCTTGGGGAGAACCAGATTCCAACTGGTGGCAGGCATGTCCTCCACCAGGCGAATGCGAACGATGGATTTGATGCTCTTGAAACCGTACTTCCAGGGCACGACCAGGCGGAGGGGGGCGCCATTCTGGTTCGGCAGCGTCTTGCCGTAGAGCCCGGTGGCCATGAGCGTGAGCGGATGCGTGGCCTCGTCGATTCGGAGGGCCTCCACATAGGGCCAGTCCAGGACACTTCGGCGCTGGCCCGGCATCTGGTCCGGATCGAAGAGCGTAGTGAACTCCACATACTTCGCCCGGCTTGTGGGTTCGACCCATGCCAGGAGATCCTTAAGGGGAAACCCCATCCAGGGAATAACCATGGACCAGCCTTCCACACACCGGAGGCGGTAGATCCGCTCCTCGGAAGGAAAACGGCCCAGAAGGTCTTCGATGGCATAGTCGCCGGGGCGTTCGCAGTGCCCGTCGATCTTCACCTTCCAGTGCGTAGTCCGGAAGTCTCCAGCATTCCGGGCCGGATCTTCTTTCCCGGTCCCGAACTCGTAGAAATTGTTGTACTGGGTGACGTCATCGTAGGGCGTGAGATCGTCCTCCTGGGTTCCCGTTTCCGCGGCCTCAGCTTCCTCACTCAGAAAGTCGCACGCGGCCAGGGCTCCCGGGGCCACCGCTGCCATCAGGGCAACCCGCCCCGCCTGTCCGATGAACTTCCGGCGGTCGAGGTACATCTCATACGGGGTGACCTCCGACTCGGAGATCTTGTCAGGCTTTCGAATTAGCATGGTTCGGGGTCCGTTGGGGTAGACTGGGCCTAGTCTAACCAACAAGGACCCCTCAGGGTTCCATCGGGACCCGAAAGGCTACCGAGGGGGCAGGTACCTCTTCGGGAACTTGGCCACAACGGTATAGACCGGATCCACGATGTTGGCCACCGTGCTCTCAGCCAGTTGACCCAATAGCTGGTAGGCGTCCCACCGCCCAAATCCGTAGTCCTCTTCCAGCCACTCTACCAGCTCGATATGGGCGAGACGAAAAGCATCGATGAGCGGGCGGGCGCTCCCGGCCACCATGATGTAGTCCTCGTTCTCGATACGGGGCCAATCGATGGTCTTCCCCTTGATGAGGTCGATCTCCAGGACCACGTCCATGGAGGTCTCCAGGCCGCTTCCGTTTACCTCACCATACCCCTGCCGAGCATGGCCGTCACCGAAGTAGAAGTAGGCGCCGTCATGGAAGATGGGGAGATAGACCGTGGCTCCCGGACGGATCTCCTGGGCATCCATATTCCCCCCGAAGTCCCCTGGCCAGAGACCGCCGAAGGCCTCCTCCCCCCTGGGGGCGACGGCAACCCGACCAAGCATGGGCTGAAGGTCGATGGTGATCTCTCCCATCTCACTACTTGGCAGATCGGTGGTACCCGTCATCGCTTCCGTATCCAGCCTCCACAGGTACCGGTGCCTGGGGGCGGGATCATTCAACATCCGAACCCGGTTGTCCGCCGTGAGGCCGCCGAAGGTGGGCCCGATATTGGAGGCGGCGTACTCATAGTTGGGCTGAACCTTGTGGACCTTGATTACCAGGATGTCATTGGTGGTGGCACCCTCGATGTAGAAGGGCCCCACTTCCCCGGGGAACGCACCCCCCTCAGGGCTGAAATACTCTCCCCAGTGCGTCTCGGAGATCAGGACCGTGCCCGGCTTGATGGTGAGGACCGGCTCCCGGACGGCGAATGTGGGTTGAGCGACGGAGGGCGTGAAGCGGACGGTGTCCGGCGATTGGGCGTTCAGACAGGGTCCGGGCCAGAAGACAGCCGAAAGCAGGCCACCAAGGATCAGGAAAAAGACACTCGTTCGGAACATGAGCCGTTCCTCCAGTTGATAGCGAGCCTTACCCAGCCAGGAAATCCACCGTGAGATGGGCCAGCGCCCTTACCCCCAGGGGCAGAGCGGATTCATCAGCAAAGAAATAAGGGGAGTGGTTTGGGGCGGCCTCCGCCAACGGAACGGAGTCAGGGATGACCCCCAGGAAGAAGTAGAGACCGGGAATCTCCTGCTGGAAATAGGAGAAGTCCTCGGCGCCGGTAGTAGGTGGTGACAGAAAGGCCTTTCCCGGACCGGCCACACGCTCAAGAGTCGGCACCATTCTTTGGGTGAGATCCGGATCGTTATAGGTGATGGGAAGCCCCTTAGAGAGAGACACCTCCGCCGTGGCTCCAGCGCTTTCCGCGATACCGGCTACCGTCCGTCGAATCCGTCCCTCGATCCGCTCCTGCATCTCCAGGTCCAAAGTCCGGACCGTACCCACCATGACCACACTATCGGGAATGATGTTGCTCCGAAGGCCACCATGAATGGAGGCAATGGTGACCACGGCCGGCGCCTGGGTGATATCGGATTGGCGGCTGACGACGGTTTGGAGGCCCATGACGATCTGAGCCGAAACCACCACCGGGTCGACGCCTCCCCAGGGCATGGCCCCGTGGGTTTGACTTCCCCGAACCGTGATGCGAAGGGTCTGGGAAGAGGCCATCGCTCCCCCGGCCCGATACCCGATGATCCCAGTGGGCTGAGGCCAGACGTGCAGCCCGAAGATGGCATCGGGCCGTGGATTTTCCAGGACGCCTTCCTGCACCATTAGGGAAGCGCCTCCTTCCTCTCCGGCGGGAGCCCCCTCCTCGGCGGGTTGGAAGATGAACTTCACCGTCCCGGGCAACCGCTCCCGCATCCCCGCCAGGACCTCCGCCACCCCCATGAGAACCGCCATATGGTTGTCATGGCCGCATGCGTGCATCACCCCCACTTCCTGCCCGTTGTACTCGGTCCTGACCTTCGAAGCGAAGGGAAAATCAACCATTTCGGTGACCGGGAGGGCGTCCATGTCGGCCCGGAGGGCTACCACCGGCCCGGGGAGCCCGCCACGGAGCACCCCCACCACCCCTGTGTGGGCCACTTCGGTCTGAACCTCCATCCCTAGGGACCGGAGATGCTCGGCGATGATCCCGGCCGTCCGGAACTCCCGGTTTCCCAGTTCGGGGTTGGCGTGAAGGTCCCGGCGCCAGGCCACAACCTTGTCGGTGACTTCCACCACCCGCCGGTCTACCTCGGACCGGAGCGTCTCCACGTCCGGGAGCTGGGCTTGAGTCAAACCACCTGGAATCAAGATCCCACCCAGGAACAGGGTGAAGGTCGTGACAAAGCTGGGAAGGGTCATGAACGAAGCTCCGTGGGTCAGACGTCCAGGTTCTTCACGTATTTGGCGTTCTTTTCGATGAACAGTCTCCTGGGCTCGACTTCACTGCCCATGAGCTCATCGAAAAGGCGGGAGGCCATGGCGCCGTCATCGATATCCACCCGCAACAAAGTCCGGGTTTCCGGATCCATGGTCGTCTTCCAGAGCTGGTCCGGATTCATCTCCCCCAGTCCTTTGTACCGCTGGATGGAGACCCCTTTTCCAAACTCCTCACCCTTCCCATCCCCCAGCCGCCGCGTGTACTCCCTGCGCTCGGTCTCCGAGTAGGCGTAAAACTCCTGCTTGCCTTTGTGAACCCGGAAGAGGGGTGGCTGGGCGATAAAGATGTGCCCGGCATCGATGAGTTCCTGCATTTGGCGGAAGAAAAAGGTAAGGAGAAGGGTTCGGATGTGCGCCCCGTCCACGTCAGCGTCGGTCATGATGATGATCTTGTGATACCGGAGCGCCGCCAGGTCGAAATCGTCCTTGATGCCGGCCCCGATGGCCGTGATCATGGCCCGGATCTCTTCATTGGAGAGAATCTTGTCGATTCGGGCCCGTTCCACATTCAGGATCTTTCCCTTCAGGGGAAGAATGGCCTGGTATGAGCGATCCCGCCCCTGCTTGGCGGACCCGCCCGCCGAGTCACCCTCGACGAGGTAGAGCTCGCAAAGAGAGGGGTCTGAGATGGAGCAGTCGGCCAACTTCCCAGGTAGGACGCCGCTCTCCAATGCGCTCTTCTTCCGCGCCAGGTCCCTCGCTTTTCTGGCCGCCTCCCGGGCCCGAGCCGCCGACACGGCTTTCTCGATGATGCTCTTCGCGGCCTTGGGGTTCTCGTCCAGGAAGATGGCGAGCTGCTCGTTCACGGCGGTCTCCACCGCCCCCCGCACCTCCGAATTCCCCAACTTCGTCTTGGTCTGTCCCTCGAACTGGGGCTCCATGACCTTGACGCTGAGGACGCAGGTGAGGCCTTCCCTTCCGTCGTCGCCCGAAAGCCCCTCTTCCGCCTTCTTGAAGAGGTTGTTTTTCCTCCCGTAGTCGTTGATGGTCCGGGTGAGGGCCGCTTTGAGTCCGGTGAGGTGGGTCCCCCCTTCGTGGGTGTTGATGTTGTTCACGAAGGTGTGGGTGTTCTCGCTGAAGCCATCGTCATACTGCATGGCCAGCTCGATTTCCGCTTCCTCCCTGCTGGTTTCGAAATAGATGATCTTGGGATGCAGAGGTTGGCGGCTTCCTCGCAGGTACTCCACAAAGGAGGCCAGGCCTCCCTCATAGTAGAAGTCCTCTACTCGAGGAGACTGTCCGTCGTTGGGCCGTTCGTCCGTCAGGCTGATCTTGAGGCCCTTGTTCAGGAAAGCCAGCTCCCGGAGGCGGTTGGAAAGGGTCTCGAAGTTGAACTCCAACACTGTGAAGATGGCTGGATCCGGCTTGAACAGAACGGTGGTCCCGTGGCCCTTCGCCTTACCCAATTCCTTCAGGTCGGTCTCTTTGATTCCCCGTGCGTACCGCTGATGGTACTTCATCCCATCCCGGGTAATCTCGACCTCCAACCGTTCCGAGAGAGCATTCACCACGCTCACCCCCACTCCGTGGAGGCCCCCCGAGACTTTATAGCTGGATTTGTCGAATTTCCCCCCGGCGTGGAGGACGGTCATGGCCAACTCCACGCCAGGGACCTTCTCGGTCGGATGGATATCCACCGGAATGCCCCGGCCGTCATCCACCACGGTGACCGAATTATCCTCGTGGATGGTGGTCTCCACCTTCGAGCAGTACCCCGCCATTGCCTCGTCGATGGAATTGTCCACGACCTCGTAGACCAGGTGGTGGAGACCACGGGCCGAAGTGGAGCCGATGTACATCCCGGGCCGCTTCCTGACGGCCTCGAGGACCTTCAACACCTGGATCAGCCGGGCGGTGTACTCGGTTTCCGCGCCTCTGCCTGGGTTGTCACTCTTCTTCGCCGTCATCGAGCTGGGTCCTCCGCTAGCACAAACACGATCTTCTCGATATGAGCCTCCGCCCGGCCCTCATTCACCCGCCGGAGGATCTCTTCTTTCATGAGG
>JBDRDQ010000602.1:0-3208 GCA_043820695.1 Gemmatimonadota bacterium
AGGATGTCCTCATAGTAGGTCAGCGTCTCGGGGGCCCCTACATGATGGCCCAGGATGTCCTTGGGGGTAGGAATCCCCGGCACCCTGGGGAGGTGATCCACCAGGGGGCTGCCGTAGCGGGCCTCCGAGGTCCACCGGGCGTAGGATTCCGCAAACTCCTCGTCCATTCGCTGGGCGGGGTCCCTGGTCCCGGTAACCGCCTCCTGAGCGAGTAGGGAGGGGCCGGTGAGCATGAGCGCCGCTGCGGCCAACGCGAGGCCCAGGGTGTGGACGGGACGGGCGCGTTCGACATGCATCGGAATGTCTCCTTGAGCGGGTCGTGCCAAAAGAATGGGCGGGAAGAGGGTAGCATACCTGGGGGAGTCCGACTCCTCAGAACTTCCCGTGCTCGGTCCGTTGGATGATCTCGTCCTGGAGCGTCTTTCCAAGATCGCAGAAGTAGTCCGAGTACCCCGCTACCCGAACGATAAGATCTCTATGGTTCTCAGGATTCGCCTGAGCTGCCTTGAGAGTCTCCGCGTCGACCACGTTGAATTGGATGTGATGGCCGTCCATCCTGAAATAGCTCCGGACCAGGTGGACCCATTTCTCCATCCCATCCGAGGTGTCAAGAAGACCCGGTGAGAGCTTTTGGTTCAGGAGGGTACCCCCGGTTCGTACGTGGTCCATCTTTGCGGCGGACTTGAGAACTGCCGTTGGCCCCTTCCGATCCATCCCCTGCACCGGTGAGATCCCCTCGGAAAGAGGTGTCCCTGCCTTTCGGCCATCCGGGGACGCGTTGACGACAGAACCGAAGTAGACGTGCACCGTGGTGGGAAGGAGGTTGATCCGGTAACGTCCTCCCTTGGTATTGGGCCGTCCGTCGATGGCTTTGAAATAGGCTTCGAATACCGACTGCATCACACTGTCTGCGTAATCCTCGTCGTTCCCGTACTTGGGAGTTCGCTCCAACAGTCTCAAGCGGAGACTCTCGCGTCCCGCAAAATCGGCATCCAGGCCGTCCAGGAACTCTTCCATGGAAATGGCCTCCTGCTCGAAGACCTGGTACTTGAGGGCCGTAAGGCTGTCGGTGATGGTCCCCAGGCCCACCCCTTGGATGTAGGAGGTGTTGTATCGGGCCCCGCCATCATGGTAGTCCTTTCCCGTCTGGATACAGTCGTCGATGAGGAGAGAGAGGAAAGGCGTGGGGATGTGTTCGGCCCAGATGCGCTCGATGACGTTGTTACCTTGGACCTTCACGTCGATCAGATACGTCAGCTGAGCCTCGAAAGCCGCCATCAGCTCTTCGAAGGAAGGCCAGGAAAGGGGGTCTCCGGTATCGATTCCCACCCTCTCCCCGGTGCGGGGGTCCTTGCCCCGGTTCAACGTCAACTCGAGGACTTTGGGCAGATTGAAGTACCCCGTGAGGTTATAATTTTCCTTTCCGAAGGCCCCCACCTCCACGCATCCCGAAGATCCTCCGGACCGGGCATCCTCGAGGGTTTTGCCCTGCCGAACCAGCTCCTGCACGATGAGGTCGGAGTTGAAGATGGACGGTTGACCGAAGCCGGTAGCGATGATCCGCCCAGCCCGCTTCAGGAAGCGATCCGGGTTCTTCTTGCTCAGCTGCACCGAGGAGCTGGGTTGGAGGAGGCGCATCTCGTGGATGACGTCCAGAAGCAGATAGGTGACTTCGTTCACGCCATCCGACCCATCGAGGCGTACCCCCCCCGTATTGATCTGAGCGAAATCGGTGTAAGTGGCACTCTCCTCGGCCGTGATTCCCACCTTCGGCGGAGCCGGATGGTTATTGAACTTCACCCAGAGACACTGGAGGAGCTCTTCCGCCTTCTCACGGGTGAGGGACCCCTCCTCCAACTCCTTCCGGTAGAAGGGTTCGAGGTGGTGATCTAGATGGCCCGGGTTGAATGCGTCCCAGGTGTTGAGCTCGGTGATCACCCCCACGTGGACAAACCAGTACGCCTGAAGAGCCTCCCAGAAGTCCCTGGGAGGATGAGCGGGAACGTGCTCGCAGACCTGGGCGATACGGTGCAACTCCTCCCGTCGCTCGGGGTCCGGTTCGACCTCAGCCAGTTCGCGGGCCCGCAGGGCATGCCGCTCCGCAAAGAGGATCAGAGCCTCGGCAGAAATCTCCATGGCCCTGAGTTCTTCCCGCTTCTCATAGGCCTCGGGATCGTTAAGGAAGTCGAGGCTCCCGAGAGAGTCCTGGATCTCGGCGATGAGGTCCAAAAAACCCTTCCGGTAGATTTTGTCGTCCAGGGCCGTGTGACCCGGCGCCCGCTGCTCCATGAACTCGGTGAAAACCCCCGCCCCGTAGGCCGCCTTCCACTCGGGATTCATCTCCCGGAAAATCAGGTCGCGAAGGGTACGCCCCCCCCAAAAGGGTATGATCTCCTCTCTGTGAAGAGCCTTCGTTTCTTCCGACACGCCGAAAGAGATCTTCTCCCTGGTGTCCAATGCCTCCAGGTCATCCAGGGTATGGCAGCAGACCTCCGGATAGGTGGACGCGGCCTTGGGGGCCGGGCCCCGTTCACCTACGATGAGCTCACCGTCTCCGAGGTAGATCTCTTTGTTTTCCAGGATGTACCGGAAGGCCAGGGCTCTCCGGACCGGGGCCGAGACCAGGCCGTGCCCCCGGGAGCAGAACTCCGTGATGAGCTTTGCCCTCTCCGGGGAAAGAGTGACCCGGGTCTCCAAGCTCTCTTGGCGGAGTCGCCGAACCCGCTCAGTCATTCCCATGGTGCTCTCCGCGTACCGTTACCGAAAGCCCCTTTGCCTTCAAAAGCCGCACAGCCAACATCACCGCCTCCTCCGGGGGCGGGGCCACCCCCGAAAGCAAGTACTCCCGCCCCATACGATCATACTTATCCACACCCAATCGATGATAGGGTATGACGTCGACCGGCGGCCTTCCTCGCAAGGAGGCCACGAAACCCGCCGTAGCCAGGAGGTTCTCCTCATCGTCGTTCACACCCGGGATCAGTGGGATGCGCACGGTGATCCTGGGGCCAGACCCGTCGCTCTTCCCGAATACGTCTCCCGCCCAGCGGAGGTTCTCAAGAATCCACCGGTTGTGAACACCCGTGTAGGCCTCATGGCGCTTTTCGTCCATGAGCTTCAGGTCGAATAGGAGGCGGGACGCCAGGGGGGCCAGCTCTTTGAAGAGATCCGGACGGACATGGCCACAGGTGTCGAGGACCACCGGAAG
>JBDRDQ010000603.1:0-11608 GCA_043820695.1 Gemmatimonadota bacterium
TGAAGAGATACACGTAGATCTCGCCTAAGGAATCCGGGGTGAGGCCGGGAATGATCAACCCCATGCCCTTGTCGATGTAGACTCCGAAGTAGGTGGCCAAGCATCCGATGTTGAGGGTCACCCAGTTGCGCCGAGTGGCTGGGACCACCAGGAGAAGGAAGGCCAGGACGTTGAGTCCCACCGCCGTCCAGGCGAAAGGAACCAGAGTGCGGTGCTCGTTGAGGCCAAGGAACCAGTATTTGGTGTAGAGCAGGTGCTCCGTGTCGGAGTAGAACTCCTTGAAAATCTCGGCTCCGTGCAGAAACAGGTTCAAGAACATGGCGTAGGCCATGAGTTCGGCGATTTTCCAGATGGCCTCGTTTTGGATCTCGAACCGAGTGAACCGACGAAGTAATTGAAGCACCAGGAGTAGAATTGCAGGGCCGGAGCAAAAGGCAGAGGCCAGGAATTGAGGGGCCAGGATGGACGCGTTCCAGTAGGGTCGGGCCGCCAAGCCATTGAATAGAAACGCCGTGACCGTGTGGATTCCAACGGCCATGGGGATGGACAGGAGCACCAACGGTGCGACGATCCTCTTGTCGTAGGCCTTTCCGTGGAAGGCACGGTACAGAATGTGGGTGGCCACCACGAAGTTGAGCACGAAGTAGATATTGAGGACAAGGACGTCCCAAGCCAAAAGGGATTGTGGAAAATTCAGGTGGCCGAAGGGTGGTAGGAGGTGCCAGAAACGGTCGGGCCTCCCGAGGTCCACCAACACGAATAGCAGGCACATGATGATGGCGCTGATGGCCAGGAGCTCCCCGTAAATCACGATCTCGCGGATGGGTTTCCAATTGTAGATATAGGCCGGGATCACAAGGACCACCGCCGCAGCAGCCACACCCACCAGGAAGGTGAAGTTTCCGATATACAACCCCCAACTGACCTGGTCCCGCATGCCGGTGGTCTCGAGACCCAACGAGATCTGGTCCCAGTACGCCAACCCCCCAGATGCGATGAGGACCAGCAGGAGAGCGATCCACGCCCAGTAGTAGCGGTTTCCTCTGGTTACCAGGCGAAGGCTACCGGAATAGAAACCAATGAACATCCTGAGGGTTTCCATGGTAGCCTCAGGTGCCGTAGAAGTAGAAGAATTTCGGCATCGTGTTGAGCTCTTCCTTCAGGATCAGAATCCGTTTGTTCTCCAGGATGTAGCGGATCTCGCTCTCCGGATCGAGAAGGTTCCCGAACTTCCGGGCCCCGACAGGATAGACCTCCACACAGGCCGGGTATCGGCCTTCCCGGGTTCGTTGGATGCAGAACGTGCACTTCTCTACGACGCCCTTGGGCCGGGGCCGGTTCCCCAGGTAGTGCATGTTGGGGTTGAGTTCATCGTGGGGTATGGACGGCTCGCCCCAATTGAAGTGGCGGGCGCCATAGGGACAGGCGGCCATGCAGTAGCGGCAACCGATGCACCAATCGTAGTCGATGACCACGATCCCGTCCTTCTCGGTCCAGGTGGCACCGGTTGGGCATACCTTGGTGCAGGGCGGATTCCGGCATTGCTGGCATTGGACCGGCACGTAGAATCGGCCCTCTTCCGGAACTTCTTCAGGCTCGTAGTAGGGATCGGAGTCGGAAAAGTCCACGCCGCCTTCTTTGTCCATGGAAAGAACTCGAATCCATTGAAGCTGCGGGTCACGGGACTGGTTGTTCTCATCCACGCACGCGTACACGCAACGTCGGCAGCCGATGCAGCGAGAAATGTCCAGGGCGTACGCGAATTCGACCCCTGGGATGGCTTGGGCATCGGAGATGTTGACCGCCATTCCCAATCGGGCCGCGTACTCCTCCTCCATCTTCAGGATGGCTTTCTTGAGCCGGTCAGGCGGTACCTCGTACAGGCGTTTTGGTCCGCAGGAGGTGAGGATAAAGCCTGCCGCCGCCGCTGCGCTCACCGAAACAAATTTCCGGCGGGAAAGATCCCGACCGGCTTCGGGGGGCTCGAGTGTCATCGGTCCAGACCTCCCACGGCTCCCCCTGGTGGAATTGGAGCAGGCTCAGGCTTGAGGGGCTGGAAGTGAGGTTCATGCGGGTTGTGGCAGTGGGCGCAGAGGAGATAGCTCTTGTGTCCGTTCCAATCCCCGCTTCTGCGGCCGTGGACGCCTGCCCGCCAATCCCGGTATTTCTCCCCGTGACACTGTCCGCACAGGCGATAGGACTCCTCGAAAAGGACAGGCGCCCCGCTGGCGAGATGAAGCTGGTCTCTGTTCTCCGCATCGTGGCAGTCAAGGCACCAGCGGTTTTCCTCGTCATGCCGCAGCACGATGTCCGTGTGAAACCCTGTCAGGTCCCGCCTTTCGGGGTTTACGGGCATCATGCCATGGCAGTTGGAGCAAGGGTAGATCCCCGGTGAGAAGGGTGGGGGAGGGACCTCCACCCGCTCTTCCACGATTCCGGCGGAGAGGCTTACAAAACCAGGCTCTCCTTCCATGCCCAGCTCACCCTCCGGTTGGCCACAGGAGAGACCGGCAAGGGCGATGAAGAGCACAGGCACCAGGACGGGCCGGCTCCGGGCCTCCGGCCCACTCCCACAAATCTCAAGCACGTTGACTCTCGACCACACGCTGCAGCTCCCGGATCCACATGGTTTGGAATAGGGTGAGGCGTTGGCCCACGATCTGAGCCAGGTTGGAGACGACGGAGTAACCTATGCTCGGATTCTCCAGAAGGAAATCACGGAGGGTCCCCCCCGGCAGGACCAGAAGCTCGGTATCTACCGCCGCCACGGCCTGAAGGGTGAACCGATGAGGAGGGATCAGGCTCGACCATCCGACCATCTGTCCCGGGAGCCTCTCTTCGGCCAGGACGTCTTCCTGGTGGTTTTCGATGCGCATGGGGAAGGTCAACTTCACCCGCCCCGATCTGACCAGAAAGAGGTTCTCCGCCTCATCCCCGAGGCGGAACAGAACCGCACCCTCGGATAGCCGGCTCGACGATGCCAGGGCGAGGATTTCCGAAGTACCTTCCGGGGAAAGACCTGCCAGGAGCTCCCAATCAGACGTCGCCATGTTTCCCGGCCCTAGCGCCTGAGGGCGGAGGCAGACGGGGCCTGAAGTGAAGAAGCACTTGGGGAGCGCAGAAAACCCTCCGCTGCCTGTTGCTCAAGGCGAACGTGCCGTTCCAACTGAAGCCGAAGGGCATCGGCAGGGACGTTTATGACCCCGACAGGCTCGGCCACCCCATCCAGAAAGAAATGCCCCGAAGAGGTCGGAGCCCGGGTGGGAGGTTTGGGCTCCTCCTCTGCCCCCCGGCCGCGCATGGCTACCGAGAAGAGTAGAACCGCCGCGACCACACCGATGAGAATAACGGAGAAGCTGATGAGGATCGGTTGCATCGGGGCCCCCTTCTGTTCATTAGTGATTCGATCCCATAAAAGGCAAGGTGAGTGCCGATGCTGGAAAAAGGAAAAAACTCCAGGTGGGAACCTATTTTTTTTGGGTAGTGCACCCCACTGATATGACAAGCTGTCAGGTCACGACTGCCAGAACGTCAGTTGCTAACCGCCGTTGACGGCGGTCTTCCCCACCCTCAGCTTCCTGGGGACCCCTAGCGCGGAATAACTCCATGACCCCCCGACTCTCACGAACCGCGGCTGGCTTGGTTGCCGCCATCACCGTTGCTGTTGCCGCGGCCAGTGCGGGAGGGGCGTACCTGTACTCCCGACACCACTTCGATACCCTCCTGGGAGTAGTTCGGGAGAATGCTCTGGCCCAGGGCGAGGTGATTCGGGAGGCACTGGTGCACCAGATGCTCAGGAACGATCGGGTCCTCATCGCCGAAATGGTCCGGGGCTTCGGCGGCCGAAGCGACGTGGAGAGCCTGGAGGTTTTGGACCACAAAGGCCAGATCTGGTACGCCAGCGACCCCGGTGCGGAAGGGACGATCCTCTCGAGTGGGTCGCCGGAGTGCGAAGGCTGCCATCAGTATTCGCCCGCTGATAGGACGACGAGCCAGATTCTGGATACCGGCGACAAGTCTCTTCTGAGGGTTGTGGTGCCGCTGGAAAACAGCCTGGCCTGTCATCCCTGCCACGATCCCGCCGAGAGTGTCAATGGCATCCTCATCCTCGATAGTGATGTGGGGGGGATGCGCAGATCCATGAACCGGGACCTTTGGTGGATGGTAGGGGGCAGTGCAGGTGTGGCCTTCCTGCTGGTTGGGGCAGTGATCGGCATCGTCCAGGTTTTTGTGCTTAGGCGCCTCGAACGATTTGAGACGGCGGCCAGTCTCATCGCTGGTGGCGACCTGGACCGGAGGGTTCCGGCGGAGGGGTCGGACACCATCTCCTGGCTGGGCAGGGAGTTCAATTCGATGGCGGATTCAGTGACGGGCCTTCTTCGGGAGGTCCGTCATCAGCGGGAGCGGCTGGAGACCGTCATCAACAGCATCGATGACGGGATTGTCGTCCTGGATCCGCAGAGACGGATCGTTGCCGCCAATACTTCCTTTCTGAGCCGTACGGGCCATGGCCGGGAAGAAGTCCTGGGTTGTAGCTGTAACAACCTCACTTCGGGGGGGTGCGACACCACCGACTGCCCTACCCTGGCGTGCCTGGACACCGGGAGGCATCAGGTCAGACTCTGCCAGAGGCGGGACCACAGTGGCTCCACCGCATGGGAAGAAGTCCATTCCTCCCCCGTCTATGGCCCCGGGGGGGAGATCGTCCAGGTCGTTGAGGTATGGAGGGATATCTCCGAGCGCCGGGGCGCGGAAGCCCGCCTCGCCGAATCCCATCGGCTGGCTTCCCTGGGGATGCTTGCCTCTGGGTTTTCCCACGAGATGAACACACCCCTTGCGACGACTCTGGCCTGCGTCGAGGGTATTCTACGGGAGGTCCGGGCCGACGACGGGCCGGATTCCCGCGCCGACCGGATCGGCGAGACGGCCACCATCGCCAGGGACCAGATCTTACGCTGTAAGGGGATCACCCAACACTTCCTTCGCCTTTCCCGTGGTCAGAGCTCACCCGGTGATATGGTTGATGTCGGAACCGTGGTTGAGGCTGTGACGCGACTGGTGGAGCCAACCGCTCAGACTAGGGGAGTAATGGTCAGTGTGGGTCCAATCCCGGCGAATTTGCAGGTCAGGGCGGATGAATCGGACCTGCAGCATGCCCTCATCAATCTCCTTATCAACGCCATCGAAGCCTGTCAGGGGGAGGGTGAGGTTGGCGTCCATGTTGATCTGAGCGATTCGGTGCGGGTCCGTGTTTCAGACAATGGCCGGGGTATCCCGTCGGTTGAGTTGGAAAGAATCTTCGAACCGTTCGTGAGTCTGAGGGAGGGGGGGACGGGATTGGGGCTTTTCCTGGCCCTGAATTTCGTGCGGCAATGGGGCGGAGACATTCTTGTGAAGAGCACCCCGGACCACGGCTCTGCGTTCGAGATCGTCCTCCCACCAGCCGGTCAAACTCATCCCGCCGAGGTGCTCTCGTGACGCGAGCCACATCCATCCTCCTGGTCGACGACGACGAGGCCTTCCGGATCGTCCTGGCCGGAGAGCTCACCTACCGGGGCTTCGACGTCACCACAGCCAAGTCCGGCCATGATGCTCTCACCTACCTTGGGACCGGCCAACCCGACGTCATTCTCCTGGACCTCCAAATGCCCGATCTCTCGGGGATGGAAGTTCTGAAAGGGGCGAAGACGATGAGTCCCGGGAGCGAGGTCATCATGTTGACCGGGCACGGTTCCATGGACACCGCGGTCGAATCGATTCGAAGGGGGGCCTTCGACTACGTCTCGAAGCCCTGTCCTATGGACGAGCTCGAGATCCGGATCCAAAGAGCCGTGGAGCGGCAGTCGCTGAGTCGCCGGGCCACCATTCTGGAGCGAGGCCTCACCCCCCGGGATCCCGGGGACTGGATTGTCGGAAATAGCCCGGAGTTTCGAAAACTCCTCGAGCTGGCAGAGCGGGTGGCCCCGAGCGATTCCACGGTCCTTATCACGGGAGAGACGGGATCGGGGAAGGAGATGGTTGCCAAGCTTCTCCACACTCACAGTACACGGGCCAAGCGCCCGTTCGTCGTGGTGGAATGCGCCGCGCTTCAGCGGGAGCTTCTGCAAAGCGAACTCTTCGGGCACGACCGGGGGGCCTTCACCGGGGCGGACCGGAAAAAGCCAGGCCTCTTCGAGGTTGCCGACGGAGGGACGATCTTTCTGGATGAGATCGGCGAACTCAGTCCCAGCACGCAGGTAAAACTTCTGAGGGTTCTGGACACGTCGACGTTCAGGCACGTAGGGGGTACAACCGAGATCAAGGTGGACGTTCGGGTGGTCTTGGCTACGAATCGGGACCTTGTTGGGATGGTTCGGCAGGGGCTTTTCCGGGAGGACCTTTATTACCGCCTCAGCACAATCATCCTGGGCCTCCCGCCCCTGCGTGAGCGAGGCGGGGACGTGGATCTTCTTTCAAACCACTTCGTCACCCTTCTCAACGACCGATTCGGGCTTCGAAAGCGACTGACCCCGGAAGCGAGAGAACTTCTTCGTCGCCACGATTGGCCCGGGAATGTCAGGGAGCTTTTGCACGCTGTGGAGAGGGCTCTGGTCGTCTGTGAAGGAGACGAGATCGGTCCGGAACATCTGCCTGGCGCTCTTAGGTCCAGATCCTCCGGGTCTTCGGGACAGGTGGGTGGGCGCTTTCCTTCCCTCGCCGACTTGGAGAGAGATCACGTCGAGCGGGTTTTGGATTCGGTGGACGGCCACAGGGGAAAAGCCGCCGGGATCTTAGGGATCAGTGAAAGGAACCTTTACCGGAAGCTCAAGGCATACGGGATCTAGCCGGCACCTTGATGCACCAGGAGAGGGCATCGTGTTCGAAGGGATCGCAGCCAGCATCGTTTCGGTCCTGGCCAACGTTCTTTACATCGACCTGAAGAGGAAGGGCCGGTCGGGTTTCAGCCGAATCATCCTCTTTTGGATGGGAATGCCTCTGACCTGGCTTTGGTTGTTCCTGATCAAAGAGGGGTCGGCGCCGGAGCTCGAGGAACCCCCGGACGATGCGGAGGCCCTCCTGGCAGAGATCAGGCGGGAGCGGCGGTTGGGTGCCGGGACCTCCGGAGACGGGCCGAGCCATTCGGCCTGATCATCCCTGGGTGATTGTCACCGACTCCATGACCACATCTTCCAGCGGGCGATCACCCCGAGCGGTCGGAGTTGTCCCGATGGCCTCGACCACGTCCTTTCCACCTATCACCTCCCCGAATACGGCGTGCTTCCTGTCCAGCCAGGGAGTGGCTTCCAGGGTGATGAAGAACTGGGAGCCGCCGGTGTTGGGTCCGGCGTTGGCCATGGAGAGGATTCCCCTGCCACTATGCCGGAGCTCCGGGTGGAACTCATCGGGGATGGTATAACCAGGACCCCCGCGGCCCGTACCGGTGGGATCTCCACCCTGAATCATGAAATCCTTGATGACCCGGTGGAAGATCACCCCATCGTAGAATCCCTTCTCGGCCAAGTCGATGAAGTTTTTGGTGGTCTTTGGAGCCCGGTCTTCGAAAAGCTCGACGGTGAAGGAACCCAGATTGGTCTTGAATTCAGCGGCTCGGTTGGCCATGTGTACCTCTCTCGATGTGCAACCCTGGCAATGCCCTGGTGCGGGCGTACGTTCGACTCGTAGGACCCGATAAGGGTAACAAAACCGGAGATCGGATCAACGGTAGGCTTGAACGCCGGCGATCTCGAACGGAGTTGCTCCCGCGTGGAATCTGCCCCTAGCTTCCCCGGTCCATGAAGGGACCTGGATCTCACGGAAGCGATGCCATGAACCTCTCGACCCAACTTTTCCGCCGAGGTTGGCTCCTTTCTCTTTTGGCCATAGGCGCTTGCATGGGAGCCTTGGAGTTGGCGCCTGACGACTCGGATCAAGTCCTCGCTCGGCATCTCCTGGACGCCCCCAGCCCGCTGGAACCCGGGTCGTACGGGGTGAAGTCTCTTTTCTATGGAAGTGGGACCGACAAAAACCGGACGGAATTCCGGGACTCGGTGGCTTTTCAGACCGGGCGCGTGGATGCCTCGAAGCTCGTGAGCCTTGGAAACAGTGCCAAGAGCCGGAACAAATACTGGGGATTCAAGCCGGACTCTTTCCCTCTGAACGCGCGAGTCTGGTATCCGGATGGGCCCGGACCCTTTCCCCTGGTCCTGGTGGCCCACGGGAATCACGACATGAAAGATTTTTCGGACCCGGGATACGAATACCTGGGCCGACACCTGGCCAGCCGGGGATTCATCCTGGCTTCCCTGGACATGAACTTCATCAACGGCGGGATCTCAGGAGAGAACGACGGCCGCGGTTGGCTCTTCCTCAAGCACCTCGAGGCATGGAAGGGCTTCAACGCCGATCCGGAGAATCCCTTCCATGGCTTGGTTGACATGGGGAACATCGGCATTATGGGGCACTCCCGGGGGGGAGAAGCCGTAGGCCACGCCGCAGCCTTCAACCACCTCACCCACTACCCGGACGACGCCACTCTCGGCTGGGAGTTCGGCTTCGACATCAAAGCCGTCATCGCCATTGCTCCGGTCGATGGCCAGTACCGGCCGACAAGCAGGCTGGCTCCGGTGGAGAACGTGGACTACCTGGTCTTTCATGGAACCCACGACGGTGACGTGTCCAGCTTCTCCGGCCTGAGACTCTATAAACGGATCCGCTTCACCGACGGGTCACCCCACTTCAAAGCGTCGGTCTACGTTCACCGGGCCAACCACGGCCAGTGGAACACGGTTTGGGGGCCTCATGATAGGGGGGATCGAAGTGGACGATCCCTGGACCTGAGGGGCCTTCTCGAAGGGGAAGAGCAGCGGCAGTTCGCGTTGGTTTATGTCACCGCCTTTCTGGAGTCCTCGCTGAACGGGAGAGACGACTACCTCCCGCTGTTCAGGGACCATCGGGTGATTGGGGGTTGGCTTCCAAGCACCATGTACATAACCCAATTCCAGGAGAGCAGTTTCCGGCCTCTGGCCACCTTCGAGGAGGATATCGACGTAACCTCGGGAGCTCTACCCGGCATCGGAATCCGGGGGGACAGCCTGGCCAGCTGGAAAGAGGACGTTCTTCCCTTCCGGTCCAGGACCGGCGCTTCCTCGGGAAACAGCCAGGAGAACCAAGCCGTGTGGTTGGGATGGAACAACCAGATCGCCGGGAAAGACACCACCCGGATGGGCCCTCCGGCTACCTACTCGTTAGAGCTTCCGGAGGGCTTCGGCGAGGCTTGGGATCTGGGACCGGGCACGACCCTGGATTTCATGCTCACGGCCTTGGATCAGACCCCCCGGCCCCGGAAGGACCCAGCGGCAGAGGAGGAGAAGGGGGAGGAGAAGGAGAAAGCTGAGGAGGCCGCTGCCGAGGAGGGTAAGAAGGGAAAGTCGAAGATCGGGAGCTTCTTCTCGGGGCTCTTCTCATTCCTCTCCTCGGGGCAGGCAGAGGATAAGGACGACGAGGATGAGGAGAAGCCGCCCCTCCGTCTTTCCGTCCAGTTGGTGGATGCTGCTGGCGGTTCAGGGAAGGTGATTCTGAACCGGTACGGGCCTGTCCGGCGGCCCATCGAGATACGGATCCAGAGACGAGATGACCAGGAGTATGCCGGGAACACGGAGATGGTTCTCCAGAGTTACTCCATCCCGCTGGCGGACTTCGAGTCCCAGTCCTTGAATGGTTTGGAGCTATCGCGGCTGAAGGAGATCCGGTTCCTTTTCGACGAGAGTAAGGCGGGGACGGTGGTCCTGGACGAGGTAGGCCTTTCCCGGATGGACCCGGCCTTCCTCCGGGTGACAGCCTCCCGTTAGCGCCAGCCGATGCTGAAGCGGTGGGCCGGGCTTCCTGACTCGAAGCCCTCATAGGCATAGTCCAGGACGATGTCGTCCCCAAGGAAGGCTCCTCCGAAGGTCAGAGGAGAGCCGGACTGCTCGTCCGGAAGGTGCCGGAATCCCAACCGCCCGACGAAGGTGCGGCCCGTCACCGGCCAATAGGCCACCTCCACGCCCACGGACGGAATGACATCACCCTCTGCCCGGTAGCTCACTGTGCTGGAGGCTGAAAGGTCCAGGGGGCCGACGGGTTTTCGGTCTGAGGATGCGCCCAGAGCGAACCGAAGAGGAAGAGGGATATCCTCACCCCCGATGGTCATGGCGGGTCCGAGGTTCTGAACAGCGAACCCGATTGTGATCGGACCTGGAGAGGCGGTGGCTCCCAGATCGATGGCGCCCGTTGCCGACTTCCGGGGTCCGAAGCGCTCCTCGATGAGCTTTCCTACGAAGCCCATCCGGATTCCTTTGATGGTGCGACCGTAGCCGGCGGATACCACCAGCTCCGACACCCCCACGTCACCGTTTTCCCTGAGGGAGCCGATATCCGCCGGGAGCCCGAGGAGGTCGTCTCCCAGGACGTGCCCTTCCGCACTTGCGCCGTAACTCAGGTGCTGGATGCCCAGAACGACCCCGCCTGAAAACCAGCTTTGTCCAGCGGAGAAGGTGGCCAAGGTGGCTGAGGTACCGTATCGCTGGACCGAACCCGAGAGCCCCTGGGCTGCGTTGAGGAGGCCGGGCTGAAAAAAGATGGCATCCGGGTCAGGGGAGCCCAGTACGAAGGAATTGCCCAGGGCCAGGGCTCGGGTGCTGGCAGGTAGCTCGAGAATGATGGGCCCGCGGTCCCTGAACTGGGCCTCCGCCTGGGAGAACCAGAAGGGGGAAAAAGCCAGGAATCGAAGGAGAAGAGACCCGGGACGCCTTGAGAAGGGGAAGGGCCGAAAGATGCGAGCCGACATGAGTACCTCGGGTTGGTGGTTTCGAGGGGATGGAAGCTCTCCTCCAGGGGCAAATGGCGCAACTCAAACGGATCGGGAGGGACGGGCCACGAAGCTACTTCCTGTCGAGGACGACCCTGAAAGCGCAGGAGGCACATTCCAGCAAGAGCCGGTTTCTGACGTAGGACACGTCCGAACGGGGAGGCACCGGGGTGAGCCGGAGAGGGGTGCCACACCTGGGGCAATCCGGGGAGTCTCCTTTTGCGAGCTGCTCCCTGAGGGCCTCCTCCTCCCCCGGGTCGGCACCCTTCTGCATCTTTCTTGGTCTCTTCCTTTCCATCGCCCTTTGGCCCATGGGTGTGCCCGCCCGGCTCCCCCAACTTCCGGTGTGGAAGTTCGCCGTGGCCCTCCGGTCATGGCACCCGGATGAGGAACGAGTAATGGGCCTGTGGCAATCGAGGGAGTAAGCATAGGGTCTCTCCTGGGATCCAGCCAAGCGATGGAGAGGGTTCGGACCTTTGCCAGAAGGGCCGCGCAGGTGAACGTCCCTGTCCTTATCCTGGGGGAGACCGGGACGTGGAAGAGTCTCCTTGGGAAGGTGATCCACCGGGAAAGTCCGAGAGCGCTGGGGCCTTTCCTGGCCATCAACTGTGCCGGTATCCCCGATTAGCTCTTCGAGAGCCCCACATTCCGCAGATCGAATATCGCATTTCTCCTGAATAACGGGCGTCCCTGCGGTGCTCACCGATAAACGGACGGAGGCACGCCGAGGAGGGCGAGGAGCCCGAGTTGAACTGGACGGACAGACCATCATTGCCGATTCGG
>JBDRDQ010000604.1:0-2244 GCA_043820695.1 Gemmatimonadota bacterium
CGTCCGGATCGGCTTCGAGATCGTAGAGCTCAAATCGGGGTCGGTGGACGTAAGCGTCCACGGTCCGGGCGCCGAAGGTGCTCCGTCCGTCGCGCAGGGCCCCCTGCCAGGAGGCGGAGGCCCAGAGGTCACTGGCAAAGGAGTAGTCCAGCTTCCACGCGATGTTCCAGATGAACTTGTACTGCTGGGTGCGGACGACCCGCATGGGGTAGTAGTTGGTGATCTCGTGGAAGGTGTGCGCGGCGTAGATCTCGTCGCGCCATGCTTGGGGGGACTCCTGGTCCAGGATGGTTTTGAAGGAGCGACCGTGGAAGGCCCCCGGATCCTGAAGCCCCCCGGCGAAGTCGAGGATGGTGGGGGTGAGGTCCGCCCAGGTGATCAGTCCGTCGCAGAGGGCCCCGCGATTGCGGTGCAGGGGACTGCGGACGATACAGGGCAGGCACATCCCGGGCTCGTACAGGGTCGTTTTGGACTCGGGAAAGGCAGCGCCGTTGTCCGAGATGTAGAGGACCACAGTGCGGTCTAGCTTGGCTTCTTCCCCCCAGGATCTGGAGCAGCCGCCCCACGCCGCGGTCCAGGCGGGAGATGGACTGGTAGTATTGGGCGAGCTCCGCCCGCACTTCGGGGGTATCGCTCAAGAAGGAGGGCACGATCACCTCGTCTTCCCGGTAGGGATGCTCCGTATCGCCGGGGAAGGGCTTCGAGGGGTTGCCGAAGCTGTTGGGGCGGAGCGGATGGTGTTCCACCACGCCGGCCCGGTGCGGGTTGTGGGAGCACCAGTACAGGAAGAAGGGCTCGGGTCCCCGAAGGAAGTCCCGACAGGCGTAGGACATCCGCACGTCGTCCCGACCGAAGGTGCCGTCCGGGGGACCCCAATCAAAGGGGAACAGGTGCTCCGGGGCGTAGTGTTTTTTGCCCACGCGCCCTGTGCGGTACCCGGCCTCCTTGAGCAGGACGGGAAGGGAGGTGACGTCCTCGAAACACGAGAAGTGGTGACGCCCGTGGGTGTGGCCGTACGTGCCGTTGGCATGGTTGTAGATCCCGGTCAGGATGACCGAGCGGCTGGCCGCGCAGGAGGCGGTGGTGCAGAAGCTGTTGACGAAGCGCACCCCCTCTTCGGCAAGGCGGTCCAGGTTCGGTGTCCGGACCACGGGGTTCCCATAGGCGCCTACTGCCTCCCTTCCGTGGTCGTCGGAGACCATGAGAACGATGTTCGGATGCCCGTCTGTGTTCGCTTGAGCCGTCATGGAGTTACCCTTGTTTTGCGGTGCCTTGTGGATCGCCGCCTCCGCCCTCCCTCAGGACCGTGACGCCGGCGCTTGTGACCTCCAGCCGCCCGTCCT
Organism: Gemmatimonadota bacterium; assembly: GCA_043820695.1. Taxonomy (GTDB): domain Bacteria; phylum Gemmatimonadota; class Gemmatimonadetes; order Longimicrobiales; family Gaopeijiaceae; genus JABDNZ01. The sequence goes on from JBDRDQ010000604.1 coordinate 1,344, forward strand.
CCAGAAGAACCACGTCCTCCACATCGCCGCGTTGGATCTCCATTCGGACGTGGCTGTCACGCTCATGGACTCGCAGGTCGCTCACCTGGGGGCGGTCCTCCCGCACGGGCTCCAGGACGGCCGCGAACCGGACCTGTTCGCCGGATCGGGTCACCAGGACCAGGGGCACCCGATCCTCCACGGACGCCCCGGGGCCATCGCCGATCAGCACTTTGGTGTTCCCTTCGCCGGCGATTGTTAGATAGGTCGTGACCGGATCGCCCCGGAACTGGACGCGAACGACGTCTTCAGTCACGCCCTCCCGGGCGTTTTCGATGTACTCGAAGCCAGGGAATGCGTCGTCCGGCTCCGCGTCTCGCCCGACCTGATCGCATAGAGCTTCGGCCCCGCGATGGTGGTATACCCCGTCAAACCGTCGGGCCTCGTCCGCGTCGAGCCTGTCGAATACGAGCAGGTAGGTCGGAGTCAGCAGCAGGAGGCGACGGTGCTCCACGCCGGGATAGGCCTCAGAGCAACGGGTCAGCGCGGCCGCGTAACGCTCACTAGCGCCGAACCACTCCAGGTGGCCCTGGGCCGGCTCCTGGGGCTTCCTATCCACCAGCACCGCGTTGTGGCTGAGGGTGGCCTTGTACCAGTCCCTGTGGATGGGGAGACGGTAGGCTTGGCTGGCGGCCCGCCCCGGATCCACGCCGAGCTCCGCTCCGAACCCGAACCACACGAAACTCAGTTTGTCGAGATGCCCGTGGAATCCCCCATAGGGACCGAAGGTTATGGCCGCGGCCAGCCCCGGTCCGCCGTTGGTGCGAAGCAGCACTTGTCCCGCGTGCTCGAAGGCCTCGCTGCCCAGCGACGGCGGGAGAGCCGTCGGAGCGGTTGGACGACCGAACATCAGGGTCTCCCA
>JBDRDQ010000605.1:0-3516 GCA_043820695.1 Gemmatimonadota bacterium
CTTCGTCGCGAGCGTGGCGCCTGAGCTCAGAATTCCGGAAACCTACGCTGTTTTTCGCTCGGCTGAAGCCCTGGTCGGGTTCAACCTCTCTCAGCCGTATGTGGCGAAACCGACCCATAGCTCCGGCGTCGTCGTACTGAAACCCGACGGAGGATCCCTCTCCGAACCGGAGATCGCCAAGCTCCGGCGGAGCATGGGGAGGAGCTACTATCTTGCGGGGGGAGAAATCCAGTACAAGTACCTGCCTAGGAAGATCATCGTCGAGGAGTTTGTTGGGCAACCGCCCACGGTCGCCCCCGACTTCAAACTCCAATTCTTCGAGGGGGCGTTTCAGCACTGTTATGTCCTCTTGGATCGGCACACCGATCCAAGACCCCTCTTTATCGACGAAGAAGGAACTCCCATCTCCATGGAGTACCGCACAACCCTGGTGGATTCGGATCTCCAGTTTTACGAGGGGCCTTTTCAGGCTCCGGATCGATACCAGGAGATGATCCGAATTGGGGGAGAGCTCTCGAAGCCATTCTCATTCTGTCGGGTCGACATGTTTCCCCAGGATGGGGAGATCTTCTTCGGCGAACTCACGTTTTCCCCAGGGAACTGCCTTTATTCCTATCTGCCGAAGAGCTTCATGGCCGTGATGCACGCGGATCACCGATCTGGGTAATTACGCATTAAACTTTGGCCTGGAAGCTGCAATTCTCGGATTCGCTTGATAGCTTCGTACCCTGGTTTTCCAAGAAAACAACCAGGGACTCTCGTTCCATGAGTGGTGCTGTAACCCCTCATTCGCTGCGCACGCTCTACGGATTCACCGAGGGGGAGAGAGTGACTCGATGACACCAGCTGCGCGTTTCCCCCCCTCCCTGGCCCTCTGGACTTTCGCCGGCATGGGCGCGGCTCTGGTTCTCGGAATCGCGGGAAAATCCGCCGATTTGCTGGCGGTGAAGGCTGTTGGAGAGGCCGTTGCGCCCCTCGGATCGGCGTGGATCAATGCCCTCCAGATGACCGTGATTCCCCTGGTGATTACCCAGCTGTTGGCGGCGCTTGTTCGCCAGGGAGATGCGTTTCCCCTGGGCAGGTTGGGGGGAAGGGCTCTCGGCCTATTCGCCGGTTTGAACCTGGTGGCCGGCCTTTTCGGGGTGGCCCTTGCTTCCCTATTGATGGGCTTAGTGAGGCTCCCCCCGGACGTGACTTCGATCTTCCAGGCAGTGGGTGTCCCCCACTTCGCTATGGAGGCGGCTCAGTCCCCGCCGGCCAGCGTTGGGGATTGGATTGTGGGCCTCTTCCCTCGAAACCCCTTTGAGGCCGCCGCCCAGGGAAACCTGCTGCAGCTTCTGATCTTCACGATCCTGGTGGGTACGGCCGCAGCCCGGCTCCCTCAGGAAACCCGGCTTCCTCTCGCTCAGATCTTCGCCTCCCTGGCGGATGCCATGTTGGTCCTGGTCTCCTGGGTCCTGCTGGGAGCACCCCTTGGTGTGTTCGCGCTGATCTTGAACCTTACTCTGCAGGCCGGCGTCGGTACCTTTGCGGTGGTGGGGGGCTACCTTCTCCTGGTGTGCATTGTTCTAGCGGTAACCATCGGGCTCTTGTACCCTCTGGCCATTCTCGGTGGTCGTGTCTCGTTCCGGTCCTTTGCCCGGGCCCTGGCGCCAGCCCAGATCGTGGCGGCAAGCACTCTATCCTCTCTTGCGACCCTCCCGGCCCTCATTCAGGGAGGCAAGGAGCACCTGGATCTTCCCGAAGAGTCGACTGGATTCGTGCTGCCTCTATCGGCATCCACCTTCAAACTGAGCACGGTAATAAACCAAACCGTCGCTTGTCTGTTTCTCGCGCGGGTTTTTGGGGTTCCATTGGGAGTCGGTGACACGGCCGCGTTCATGTTGACCATGATCCTGCTCAGCTTCACTACTGTGGGGATTCCCGGGGGTGGGGGAGCCTTCCGTTATCTGCCGTTCTTCCTGGCGGTGGGGGTACCCGTCGAGGGGGTAGTGATCGTCGCCGCGGCCAAGACGATTCCCGACGTTTTCATGACAGTCTTGAATTCCACCGCATACATGACGGTGGCCGTCCTCCTCTCGCGGCAGTACCGGAGCCGGCGCGGAGTACGACCTTCGATTACGCAACCGGCCCAGGGGTTCCCAAATCCCACGGAGGCGAGCTGAGCCATGTGAGTCAGTCATCTCATCAAGGGCTACCTCGTGCTCGCGGCCGCGGGGGATGGGGTGGAGCCGAGCCAGGTTCGGACATCGCTGACGTTCTCCGGGTTCATGACGAAGAGACAGTTTCCGGGAGAAAAGGTGATTTCCCCAAAATAAACCTCTCCCTGGTGGGTGAAGAGATCGATCCTGCAATATCGGAAGGGAGCGGAGAGCTTCTCGGCGGCAGCTACGATCTGGGCGTAGTTGTCAGGCAGATCAAACGGCCCTTCATACACTGTCCCGGTGGTTTCCAGCCATGGCGAGGAAATGCTGATAGGAAGTCGGGTTCCATCCCGGTCCAGTTTGAGGTTCTTGGAATCGCCGTAGCGGTCCAGAATCACTGTACAGAAGAGAAGCCGGCCCTCGTAGCAATGAACTTTCCAGTCCGAGGGGATCCGAGGTGGGTCACCAACGAACTCCTCGGCGATGATCTTCTTTTCCAAGTATCGGTACTGGATCTCTCCCCCGGCCAGGTAGTAGTTGGTGGCGAGCCCCCGACCCAACGTGGCAAGCTCCTCCGGCGTCAAGGAGCCCCCCTCAGGCTTGAATACGACCACCCCAGAGCCATGGGTAGGTTTGGCCACATAGGGGCTATCCAGGTCGAGGTCCCGGAGCTCCTCTCTTGAGCGGAGCACCCGGAAGGTTTTTGGCACTCTTACCTCCGGGGCGATACTTCTGACGAAGGCCTTGGCAGTCTCCTTGTCGACGAAAGGTCCAAGGGCGATGCTGGCTGTGTCATATTTGTTGAAGAAGGCCAGGTCCTTGATGTTCAACCGTTCACGGTCAGGCAGCCTCCGGTGCACGTAGAAGAAGAGGAGGTGGTTCGGAATCCAATGAAAGAGTCGAAGATTCGTGCGAACGGCGAAACGGAGGCAAGTCCGGTTTACGAAGATGATCGTGTCTTTGATAGGCCGGATTCTCACGAGTCGTTTCCGAGTTGGGCCAACGGGCTGTCTGGAAGTCCGGCATGGTTCATGCCATCGTTCACCTCAAATTATCGCCCCTCTGGGGCAACGCGCCAACCCGGGGCCCGCTACGGATGTTGAACCAACAAAGCAGAGGTTTCTTTCTCTATTTCTTCAAGGCCTATCCGGGTCGAACCAGCCTCATGGTCGCGCTTCTCCTTGGATCGGGTCTATCGGAAGGGATCGGCATCGCGGCGCTGCTCCCGGTCCTGGAGCTCGGCGCGGCCTCAGCTGGGGGCGATCCCTCGCAGATTGCCCTGATGGTGGACCGAGCTTTTCGGGCCATCGGTCTGGCTCCGACCCTGGGGCCCCTCCTAGTGGTCATTGTCATCGCCATGGGCCTCAAAGGT
>JBDRDQ010000606.1:0-2518 GCA_043820695.1 Gemmatimonadota bacterium
AACCCACGATCACGGCCTTCGATGGGAGCTCGAACATATTAGGACCTGTGCTTTCAGGCCCCCTTGAAACATGGGACGTTGGCATATCGAACTGGCAGACGTACACGGTCACGATTACGAACCCAAGTGCCAGCGGCGGCGTGTACCAAACTGAACTGTTCTGGGGGACAGGAGGGGGAACGATCCTGATCGATAATCTCCAGATTACTCCCGGATGAGCAGTTGACCGGAATCCGGCTAGTACGGATGGGCTTTTGAACCTCTTCTGAGTCCGCCTGATGCCGAAGAAACGTCGAGGGCTCCGCCTCAGGGCGGGGCCCTCGATCTTTGGATCGGCCTCGAGTCTCGGGGAAGCGTAGGTCACCTCATAGACCGTTTCCGCCCCCAAATAAGCCCGTAATCCCCGATTCCCCCTACCCCGAAAACACCCCCACCGCCAACCCAACAACCCCATCCACCAGCCCATTGAAAATATGTGCGTGGAAGGGGTAGCTGGCTTGCCAATAGACCCACCCGAAGAAGCCCCGGGGAGCGAAGATGGCGACCTGGGTCAGGAGAGTCTGGCCATTCTCCCCTTTGGTTTCCCACTGGATCCAGGCCCGGCCCGGCAATCTCATCTCTGCCCTCAACCGGAGCAGGTGGGGGGGATCGACGGCTTCGACCCTCCAGAAATCAACGGCGTCTCCGAGAAGAAGGTCGTCCGGATCGCGCCGGCCTCTCCTCAGGCCCGGGCCTCCCACCAGGCTGTCCATGGCCCCCCGAATACGCCATGCCCAGTTCAAGGACAGCCACCCCCTGTCCCCACCGAGAGAGGAGAAGGCTCGAAACACCGCATCGGGAGAAGCGTCCACCAGGCGGGTTCGGATCTCCCTGACCAGGCCTTCCCTGTCTTCGAAGCTGAAATTCCCGCTTCGGCCCAGAGCGTCGCTCCAGCGGGTCGGCACCTCCTGCAGGCGAATCTTCTCCAGCGCGAGCCCCACAGCCATCCAATAGGGGATGGGCAGGATCTCGGGGAATAGCTCCAGGGCCCGCCGGGTATCGCCGAGGACGGGTGAGACGATGCCCATCACCAGCGGTGCTGCCACGCTGTTGGGTATGGGAGTGACCAGGCCCACCCACCGGGCCGCCAGGCCAGGAGCCAGCACGGGAACGGGGACGATGAACCGGGGAAGCCCCCGCTCCGCGGCATACCCCAGCATCATGTCCTTGAAGGTCAGGGGCGCCGTCCCTATGTCGATGACACCCAAGGCGTCCTCCCGGCCCAGAGCCGCCAGAAGATAGGCCAGGACGTCACGAACACCGATAGGCTGCACTTTGTTCTTGACCCAACGAGGCACCAACATCAACGGGAGCCGCTCGGTCAGGTAGCGGACCATCTCGAAGGAGGCCGAACCGGAGCCGATGATGGGCCCGGCCCGCAGTTCGGTGGTGGGAAGCGTCGAGCGCAGAATCTCACCCACTTCTGCCCTGGACCGAAGGTGGGCCGAGATCTCCCTGCCGGTCGATGCCGGAAGAATCCCCCCCAGATAGATGACCTGCCCTATGCCGGCCGCGCCTTCTGCGAATCGGCGAGCCGCCATCCTGTCCGCCATGGCGAAGTCGGGACCCGAGCGCATGGCGTGCACCAGGTAGTATGCGGCGTCCATGCCCTCCACGGCGGCAGCGACCTGCTCCACGGAGTCCACGCTGCCCTCCACCACCTCGACCTCACCCGCCCAGGGCCTCGCTCCCATGCGTCCGGGGTCCCGCACCATGGCCCGAACCTGGTGGCCCGCCTCGAGGAGGCGGGGAATGAGTCGCCCGCCGATGTATCCGGTAGCCCCGGTGACCAGCACGTTCATGTCAGATCGAGCCCTCCTTGGCCGAGAAAGGCTAATCGGGGGGAAGGCATTGTTCAAGGCGAGAGAACCAGAGGGCTCCTCCTCGCTTCTCCCGCTTGCCGATTTCGGCTCTTCCACCCTACACTCGCACACCGTCCAGGTCAGGGAGGCGGGGCATCCCGGCACTCCCGCCGCAAAAACTCTCGAAGCCCAGGGAAGTCATGTCCCTCACCGTCAAAGTCCTACTCGGCCTCGTCGGCGGCCTCCTGGCCGGCATCGGTGTCGCGGCCTCCGGCGTGCCGGAGCTGGAGACCCTGGCCCAGTGGATCGAGCCACTCGGCCGCATCTGGGTCAACGCCATCCGAATGACCGTGATTCCCCTAGTCGGGTCCCTGTTGGTGGTGGGGGTCGTGGGGACCGACGTCCGGGCGGTGGGGCGCATCGGGGGGCGGGCCGTGGGTCTCTTCCTGGCCCTGATCGGCTTCGCCGCTCTCCTCACCGCGGTGGTGACCCCTCCCCTGGTGGGCCGCCTCCCCATGGACCCGGCGGCAGCGGCTAGCCTCCGTGAAAGCCTGGGCGGAGCCGGGGCAGCCGAGAGCCAGGTCATGTCCCTCGGTGAATGGCTGGTGAGCCTGGTGCCGACGAACCCCATGGCGGCCATGGCCGATGGAGCCATGCTGCCCTTCATCATCTTCACG
>JBDRDQ010000607.1:0-5462 GCA_043820695.1 Gemmatimonadota bacterium
GGGGCCCTCTGCACCTCGTCAATGATCACTTTGTCGAGGCCCCTTATGAAGCCCATTGGATCACTCAGGGCAGCCTCGAGAGGGGTGTCCTCATCCAGGGTGATGTACCTTCTGTCTCCTTGGATCAACTCCCGGACGAGCGTTGTCTTCCCGCTTTGACGCGGTCCGGTGACCATGACGACCGGCGTATCGGCGAGAGCGGCGGAAACCCCCCGTGTTGAGAAGCGGGGGAAGAGCTCGGTTCGGGAGGGGGCCTCGAACTCACGCCCTCCAGAGGGGACATCGGATTTCGACATGGTAGGTGCCCTCTGGTTTTTTCCTCGGCTGATGGGGACCCTCTCTCGTCCAGATCGGAATATAATCCCGTCTGTATCGGATTCCCAGGGCGGCCAGGTCGGATTAGATGTTCGTCTATTTCGGGTCCACGAACGGAGGAAAGACGATGGACTCCCTCGAAGGGCACCGAGTCCAGTCCCGGGCCAATTTTGGAATGCCGCTGGTCCTCTTCCTACTCGACCCAACGGCGGCCTCGGTCTACATCTCAGCTTTCTCATCGAGGGGTTCTTTTCCCCCCCAACTCCCCCGGTTTTTCGGTAGAGGAGGACCCGAAACCACCAGGTGAGGTGCCTAGAAAACCCGGGCATCCCACAGGCCCAGCCATCTCATATATTGTCTTACAGCACAGCCGAATGGGTATCGGCCCATCGAAGCCAGGGTCACCCTTGAATCTCAACCTTCAGGAGGCCCCTTTGAGCTCCCGGGACGAAGAGCTGGTGTGGCGAAAAGCGTTGGACCCCGAGGAACTGCCCGAGGGTCGGGTCAAACCCGTCACGTGTGAGAATTTCACCGTATGCATGACCCGCCACGAGGGGGAGGTTGCTGCTTTGGACAACCGGTGTCCCCACCAGGGAGGTCCCCTGGGTGAGGGATCTATCGAAGAGGGATTACTTCGCTGTCCCTGGCACGGATGGGACTTCCACCCAACCACGGGCAAAGCTCCGGGCTTCGACGACGGTGTGGAAACGTACCCGGTGGAGGTTCGTGAAGATGGGGTCTATGTGGGGTGTCCTGCTGAGGAGCCCCACGACCCTACGGTTTCGGATCTCATGGCCGAGACCATGGTGGCATGGGGCATCCGGTGGGTTTGGGGGATGGTGGGCCACTCGAATCTTGGATTGGCCGATGCCCTCCGGCTCCAGGAGGAAGCAGGGAATCTCACGTAAATCGGAATCCGCCACGAGGGTGCCGCCTCTTTCGCCGCCTCGGCGTACGGGAAACTTACGGGCAGGCCGGCGGCTTGCTTCTCCATCGCGGGGCCCGGGGCCACGAACCTCCTGACAGGGCTTTGGGATGCCAATGTGGACCGCTCCCCGGTTCTGGCTCTCACTGGTCAGGTGGACACCCAGGTCTTGGGCCCCGGGGCTTTCCAGGAGGTGGACCTCATGGCTGCCTATGGAAAGGTGGCCCAATGGAGCCAGGCGGTCCTACCCACTTCCCGCCACGCCGAATTGGTGAACCTGGCATGCAAGAGCGCCATCTTGAACCGGGGCGTCTCCCATCTGGTGTTTCCAGATGAAGTCCAGAAAATCTCTGCTGACCAAGGGGCAACAGCCGGTGGGCCGGAAGGGCGGCTGACTCCTCGGGACATCACGCCTCCGGAGGCCTCCCTCCGGGCAGCATCCGAACTCCTGAACGGAGCAAAGCGACCGGTCATCATTGTGGGCCACGGGGCCCGGTTCGACATGGAGGCGGTCATGGAGTTGGCGGAGGAACTCGACTGCCCAGTCATCACCACCTTCAAGGCCAGGGGGCAGGTCTCGGACGGTCATCCTTTGGGGTGCGGCGTCCTGGGTCGGAGCGGCACACCGGTGGCCTCCTGGCTCATGAACGAGTCCGACGTTCTGCTGGTCTTGGGGGCCAGCTTCTCCAACCACACGGGTATCACACCAAAGCGTCCCATCATCCAAGTGGACTTCGATCCCATGGCCCTGGGTAAGTTCCACCCGGTGCAGGTGCCGGTTTGGGGCGAGATTGGAGTGACCGTGGGTCTCCTAAGGGATCGGCTTTCGGGTTCGGACCGAAGGGTGGATCAGACTTCAGAGATCGCGGAGCGTTGGAGAATCTGGCGAGAGGAGAAGCTCCGGAGGGAGGGGGAGGAGCGAGGACGAGACGTTAGTTCCGCCGCCCTCTTTTCCGCTATGAACAGGCAGGTACCGGAGGACGCCGTCCTCTGTGTGGATGTGGGGAACAACACCTATTCCTTCGGCCGCTACTTCGAGTGTACCCGCCAATCGGTCCTCATGTCGGGGTACCTGGGGTCGATCAGCTTCGCCCTTCCGGCGGCCCTGGGGGCTTGGGCCGCGACCCAGGAGGGGGGTACGCCCTTCCATCGGCGGAAGGTGGTCTCCGTCAGCGGGGACGGCGGCTTCGGCCAGTACATGGCTGAACTCATAACAGCCGTGAAGTACGGAATGGCAATCACCCACGTTCTCCTCAACAACGATGAGCTGGGAAAGATCAGCAAGGAGCAGAGGAGTGGTCGGTGGCCGGTTTGGCAGACGGGTCTGAAGAACCCCGATTTTTCTGCCTACGCTGAACTGTGCGGGGCTCTCGGGATCAGGGTAACGCGCCGGGAGGAGCTTGATGAGGCTTTGGCGAAGGCTCTGGCCCACGACGGTCCGGCCCTGGTGGAGGTCGTTGGGGACCCGGGACTCGTCTGATCTTCGGCACTTTCCCCTTGGAGACACCGATGTCCTCAAGATCTTATCTCTCACCGTCCACCCTCCGAAACCGGGGCTCTCCAACCTCGTGGCCGGAACACTTTGGCTGGCTGATCTGGGAATTCCTGTGGAGGTCACCGTTGGGCCGGAGTGGAACCCGCGGGATATGGTCAGGAGTTCGTTATCCCCACGAGAGGTCTCCGACAGGAGCATCACACAGAAGGCTCGGGCGTGGTCGTTACCCTCACCGGCTTCCGTTTGTGCAGATCGTGCGTCCTACCATTGATTTACACGGCTTCTTGCCGGGATCCGGTCTCTTCCGTGACCGCCTGACCAGCGAGAGGTCGGTAGTGGACCCCGGGTTACCGAGGAACCGTCCCTTTCGTTAACCCCGTCTCCTCGTCGGCTTTAGTGACGTCTCCGCGGAAACGCCTCAGTCGTCTCCGGCCCCTGCCGGGCCTCCGGCTTGAGTCTACTCAGGCCCATAGAAGCTGTGAGTCTTTCAGATTGAAGGGCTTGCGGCTTCTTCCTTGGCTGGAGTCCCCTTTCCTTGACAGTTCGACCTCTCCCGCCGTAATAGAGGTCTTTCACTCCTGAGAAAATGAAAGATATGAAGGCGTCAGGTGGACGGTGACCTGGACCGTGACCTTGGACGCCCCAAGCACCCGAAACAGGAGAGGGTTATGTCTGAAGACCAAGCCACTTCGAACGGCCGTACCCCCTGGCACCTCTGGGTCGTCGGGATCCTGGCGGTCGTTTGGAACGTCATGGGCGCCTTCGACTACCTCATGACGGAGACCCGGAACGAGGGGTACATGAGTAAGTTCACCCCCGAGCAGCTCGAGTACTTCTACGGGTTCCCGGCCTGGGTCGTGGCGTTCTGGGCCATCGCGGTCTGGGGTGGCGTTCTCGGCGCCGTTCTTCTTTTGCTCAGGAAGAAGCTGGCGGCCGGGGTTTTCCTCGTCTCATTCCTGTCCATGGTCGTAACGACCATCTATAACTTCGGCCTGTCCAACGGGCTCGAGGCCATGGGTGACCCGTTTGCCCTGGCTTTTAGCGCCTTGATCTTCGTGGTCGCCCTCCTGCTTTACCTGTACGCCAGGGCGATGACGAAACGGGGGGTCCTCGGGTAACGCAAAGGCTCACGCCCCCGTGCCCAGCTAAAATCTCTTCGCCGGTACGGTCCTGATCACTCAGCAGCCAATACCGCGATCAGCTCCGAGCAACCGCCGCCGCGAAGATAATCGGCATGGTCGCCGACATTCTTGAATTTCCGTCCGACGATCTCGGAGCACTCGAATTCGAAGTCGGTGTGCTTCAAGAACCGGCCGATCACTTCCTGGGGGCGGGGATCTTTGAATCTGATCTTCCCGCTTTTCTCCTTGCGAATCTTCATCCCCAGAATCCAGATCGCGGCTCCCAGGGCCCCGCAGGCTCCTCCGCACAGGCCGATTCCGCCCGCGAATCCCGACGCCATCACCGCATGCATGTCCGATTCGCCCATCTTCCGCGCCAGCATCGCGGCGCAACTCACCGGCGGGGAGGGTGCTTCGATCACCTCTTCGGAAAGGGCTGAGTTGATCTCATCGAATGCCAGCGGGGCATACCATGCGGCCATGCGGAAGCACCCAATGGTCCCTCCCTTTATGAGGAAGAAGTTGATCTGCTGCCAGGTAGATGATGATTTGTCGAGGTCGGTTATCTCGAAACAATTGATCTCGTCGTGACGGGTACGGAAGGACTCCACCACCCTTTGGGCCGCGTTGATCGCCGCGGCCTCAGCCTTCGGCCCGGGGCCATGACGTCGATATGCCTCCGCCCCGGCGGCAAGCGTTGCACCCCAGATCATGCCGCACTGGTAGCCATGCTGCATGATCCCGCCCGCGAAGGGCATGGTGGCGTTCTCCTCGAGTTCCAGCGGATGTTCGAAAGCGCGATCAAGCACGTTGATCAGGGTTTCTGATCAGGTCCCGACCTTGAGAAAGGTACGCTTCGCCTTCATCGCCGTTTTTCCACTGTCCCCCTTGCTCATTATGTCTCCTTTCTTCGTCAGACCAGGTGGGTCACCCCGCGGTGACCATACCGGGCTGTGGTGGTTCATTCAATCCATTCCACTACCTCAACTCATCACCCGGCTATGCCGATGATTGCGCTGGCCGGGTGATCGGTCAACGCTACGCAGGCATTACAATCGAATATTCCCCACAAGTGGCGGATGAAAATGTCCCAAGTGGTGCCAGCCCCGAGGCAGCACGCCGTCCTGAAAGCGTAGGCGGACGCTCGACTGACCCCCTACTCTTGCAGATAATTCGGGCAGATTGCGCTGATTCGGGCTGTGTGATGGGAGCCTGAAAAGCGTGAGGCCTGCAGTGGACCTGCGGTGGCGCTTGGAGCCATCCTCAGGCGTCTACGGCCCCTCGGGGCCTTCAGCCCAAGTCTACCCAGGCCCATTCTGGAAAGAGGCCGCCCCGCTTGGCCTTGCGAGGTCAGGCGGTGATTTGTTCGTTACGGCCCGAAGAGGCTCTGGGTGCTGCTTTGGGTGCTGTCTTGATTACCCGGGTGCCGCGCAACGATGATCCCGAACCCGGATCCCCTAATCTCAGGGCGGATGAGGTTATGGCCACTCACAGGTTTTCGCCACTCCCACCCGCCCGATCTGCCGATTTCGGATCCCTCAGACTGTGGAAAACAGAGACTCTATTATGCCGATATCAGAAACCCCGAATTGCTGATATCAAACAC
>JBDRDQ010000608.1:0-2611 GCA_043820695.1 Gemmatimonadota bacterium
AGTGGGCTAGACCTCCTCCTAAACTGCGGACCAGAAAGCCGGGCAATTCTTCGCCGCTCCGGGAAGATACGAAGCAGTTGTCAAGGTGATGGTCCACCCCAGCCCCTCAAGTTCAGCGACTCTCTCCCCTAAGAACCTCAAGAAGCCGCAGTCTTCCCAAACCACAGAACAAGATCTCCGCGTCTCGGGATTCTATTCCCGGTCAGACCGCCGATCTCGGGCCATTGCATTTCAGTAAACAACCACCGCTAGAGGCGGTGGCTTTAAGGGTTTCGCCCAAAGGGCTATTCGTTCGCTGACTCCCCGAACAGATCGTACCCTTCCCGTTGCCGCTCCTCCTGGCGTTCTCGCTCTTCCTGGTGACGCACGTACCGCCGGATCATCTCCTCATCCACTCCCACCGTGCTCACGAAGTATCCCCGGGCCCAAAAGTGATTCCCCCAATACGGCTTCGTCCGAAACTTCGGATAGCTCTTGAATAGCTTGATCGCCAGCTTCCCCTTCAACAGCCCCATGAACTTCGACACCGATACCTTGGGCGGAATCGAACACACCAGATGGACATGGTCCGGCTGCACCGACAGTTCCCACACCACCACCTCCCGCCATTCGCTCAGAACCCGAATGTCGTGACCCACCATATCGGCCACCGCTCCCGTCAGGACCCGAAACCGATACTTGGGAACGAAGCGCACGCACTCGAAGCCCACGCACTCCTTGATTCCTCGCCCTCCCGCGTTTAGTCTGCAAGCACACAGTTCAAGGAGAGGGAGGCGGCCATGATAAGGTTCTTGTCTCCAGGAGCGCTCACGTTGGCGGGCGCTTTTTTGATGGCTCCGGTTCCGGGGGAAGCCCAGGTGCCAAGCCAGGGGGTAGAATTCACCCTGCCGGGATCGATCCTGAACCTCCGGCTCCCCAACGGCGCCGCGAAGTCGCTCCTCACCCCCACGGGCTGGGGGGCGGCCTACAACACGGTGTACGGTGGGGGCGGATACCAGAAGGAAGTCCCCTTCGTGAACGGAGAGGACGCCGACTGGAGCTTCGGAATCGGCCTGGGCGATCCGGTGCAGCTGGTGGGAATCCAGCTCGACGGCACCATCCTGGACCTCACCGGGCTCACCGACTTCACCTTCGGGGCCAAGATCCACCGCTACCTGGGCGGGGGAACCTCGGTGGCCGTGGGCGTCGAGACCCTCTTCGAGACGCTGGACGGAGACGGGCCTGGGCGGGACCCGGGCCCCTCCTTCTATGCGGCCGTGAGCCACACCGTGCAGTCCTGGGCGGGAACCCGGCCCGGGGTGGGGCGCATGCACCTGAGCCTGGGACTCGGCTCCGGGCGGTTCGCCGAGATGCCGCTCAGGGTCGAGGCCGAGCTGGGAAAGAAGGGCGGGACCGTGGTGTTCGGAAACGCCGCCTTCGAGCTGGCCGAGAATTGGAACCTGATCGGGGAGTGGGACGGCATAGGCCTGAACGCGGGGATGTCGTACGCCTTTCCGCTGCCGGGGCTGATCCCGTCCCTGGTGATGGGCATCGCCGACATCACCGGAAACTCAAGCGACACGCCTCGCCTCGTGGCCGGGGCCGCCCTGGCCTTCACCTTCTTCTAATGCCGGAGAGCCTCATGAACACGACGATTCGGATGGTGGCACTGGCGGCTCTGGCGTCGGCCTTCTCGGGGACCCCGGCTCATGGACAGATGACCCACCTTCCCCCTCCCAGCGCCTCCTTCGTGGTGGGAGAAACGGCGGCCACCGGCACGGTCACCGTCCCGGGGGGGCGCCAGATCGAGGTCGCGGGCCGCCTGGGGGGAGTGATCCGGCTGCAGGTGGGAACCCCACGGCGGGAGGTGATCCGCCGCATCGGCAACCCCCTGGTCACATCCATTCTCGAGAAAGCGGGAATCATCGACTTCGATTCGAACGGACGGCTGATTCGGGGGCCCGCGCTGGAGGAGGGAAAGGCAGCGACCGGCCCCGTGCGTCGACCGGGGTGAGTCCGGGTCCGGCGTACGGGGGGTTGGCCAAAACCCGGCGGCACTACCTCCGCCTATCCGTCCGCGCGCTTCTTTTCGCAGCGCTGTTGATGGTTCCAGGGTCGGCGGAAGCCTTGACCTTTCAAGCTGCCAGGACCTTCAAAGCCGAAGGAAGCGACCTGCTCATGGGGGTCGGAGGCCGGGCAATGGCGCTGGGCGGCGCCGTGGTGGCGGGGACCGGGGACGTCTACTCGACCTACTGGAATCCAGCGGGGCTGGTGGAAGCCGACGGGGTGCAACTCTCGGTGGCCCGGCAACTCAATGCCGAACTCGTGGACGTGAATTTTGCCGGCTTGGTCCTCAACCTCGATGGCATGAACGTGGGCGGCATAAAGACCGCCGTAGCCTTGTCTTGGATAACAAGGCTTCATGTAAAGGCCGAAGGCCATTTCGGCCCGGAAGATCTGGAAACCGTCTTCCTTCGCTTCGCGCTACCGGGCCTGCCGGATGACTTCGACGGCAAAATCGAATCGAAGACCAGGGATTATCGCCTCTCGTTATCGCTGTCGCCTGTCTCCGACCGGAGGTGGAGCCTGGGAGCGACCGTCAGCAGAGTCGACTGCAGAACCGACTTTTGCG
>JBDRDQ010000609.1:0-5639 GCA_043820695.1 Gemmatimonadota bacterium
GAGCCGGTGCATGAGTCGCATCCTGGTGATCGAAGACGACGCAGCGATCCTGCGGGGCCTCAAAGACAACTTTGTCGCCGAAGGGTACGACGTCCTGGTCGCCGAGGACGGCGTGGAAGGGTACCGCCTGGCCCGGGAGAAGGATCCGGACCTGATCATCCTGGACCTCATGCTGCCCGCCCTCAGCGGCTACGAGATCTGCCGGAAGCTCCGGGACAACGGAGACTCCGTTCTGATTCTGATGCTCACCGCCCGGGGAGAAGAGGCCGACCGCATCTTGGGCCTGGATCTGGGAGCCGACGACTACGTGACCAAGCCCTTCTCGATCCGGGAGCTGAAGGCCAGGGTCCGAGCTTTGCTCCGGCGGTCGGACGCCCAATCCGCTCCCCCCGACACCCTGAGC
Source organism: Gemmatimonadota bacterium (assembly GCA_043820695.1). Classification (GTDB taxonomy): domain Bacteria; phylum Gemmatimonadota; class Gemmatimonadetes; order Longimicrobiales; family Gaopeijiaceae; genus JABDNZ01. The sequence continues at coordinate 404 of JBDRDQ010000609.1, forward strand.
TTCGGGGACGTGGTGGTGGACTTCCCCCAGTACGCGGCTCGGAAGGGGGGAGAACCGGTGGAGATGACCCCCAAGGAGTTCGGGGTCCTGCGTTACCTGGCGGCCCGGCCGGGGGAGGTGGTAAGTCGGTATGAGCTCCTGGAGCAGGTGTGGGGTTACGGCAAGTTCCCCACGACCCGGACGGTGGACAACCACATCGCGGCCCTCCGGGCCAAGCTCGAGGAAGACCCGGCGGAACCCCGGTATCTCCAGACAGTTCACCGGGTGGGCTACAAGTTTGTTCCGTGAGGGTGTGACATGTCCGTGACAGATTCAAGACGTCTGACGGAAGGATTTTGTGCGGATCTTGTGCTACCCACTCTCCGCGCCGTGACACTACGGGTCACCGGTCATCCCATCTTGTTGGGGACACAGAAACCGATGACCGGGAGGCGATCATGAAAACCTTGAGGATTGGCTTGCTTAGCGTGGCGCTGATGCTATCCCTGGACGCCCCGGCGCTGGCGCAGACCGGACACGACCTCTTCCAGCAGGCCCTGGTGAAGGAGCAGGCCGACGGCGATCTCCGGGCCGCCATCGCCCTCTACCAGCGGATCGTGCAGGAGTTCGCCGCCGACCGTGCCCTTGCTGCAAGAGCGCTGGTCCAGATGGGCCAGTGCCACGAGAGATTGGGGAGTCAGGATGCAACGAGCGCTTACCAGCGCGTGCTTGACGAGTATTCCGATCAGAGTGAGATGGCGGCGGAAGCCAGGGTTCGGTTGAGAGCTCTTGGCGCTTCGGCGGGAGCCCCTGCGCCAACGGATGCCAGCGGAAAAGGGGTGGTGTTCAAACAGATCGGATTCGATGGGCTGGAGACTCCCATTGCACGGTTTACACCGGATGGCAGGACGGTGGTGTACGTGCACATGAAGGAGAGTGCCCCGAGGTTCAGCATTCGTGCCAGGGACCTCGCCTCCGGGATCGAGCGCGTTGTGGTGGACAGCATCGAGGAGGTGAGTCACTTCTTTCAGCTGTCGACGGACGGATCCACCGTGGCGTACCGGCATGGACGGCGTGAGCTTCGCACTGTGAGCCTGGCAGGGGGGGAAGAAAGAGTCGTTTGGTCCTCACCCGATGCGGGAATCAGCATCACCCCCGGAGGTTGGGCGCCCGACAAACAACATCTCGCGCTGTTCCTCCACAAGGATGCGGAACGGACGACACAGCTGGTGGTTGTGCCCCTGGCCGGGGGCGCGCCACGGCCCATCGTATCCGGGGCCTCGTCCGAGCTAACGGGGTTCGGGGAGTTCTCACCAAGTGGAAACCACATCGCCGGAATGAAAACCGTGAACGGAAACACCGACGTCTACGTGTGGTCGGTGCCCGGTGGCGATGAGACACGGATAACCACACACACCGGTGTGGACGAGGTTCCCTACTGGTCTCCGGACGGCGCGTACCTGGTATTCTGTAGCGACCGGTCCGGTGCCTATGACCTGTGGGCTGTACCCATGAACGGATCGACCCCGACCGGGTCACCCTCTCGGGTCAGGGCGGGCCTCGGCAGACGTGCCCTCGTAACCGGAATGATGCCCACAGGTGCCCTCACCATCGCGATGCCCTCTGGGGGGAATCCAGACGACCTGTATGTCATTGAGGTCGATCCGCTGTCAGGCGAGGCCCGCGAAGAGTTCCGGCCATTCGCCCGTTATTCCACGCAGCACTCCTCCCTCAGCTGGTCACCGGACGGGAAGCGTATCGCGTACACTTCTCGCAAGGAAGACAACCTGCCTCGGGTCTACGTCTCCTCCGATCTGGCTCCAGAGGAAACCGAGGTCCAAGCCCGAGGCTATTTCTTGACGAACGTGGAGTGGACCCGAGACGGGGAACGTCTGCTCTTTCCAGGCGTGAGGGAAGAAGACGGGAAGGCAGGTGTTTTCAGCGTTTCGCTGGCGGACCGCAGTGTCGAGCCACTCCGTTTGGGGGAACGGGTGGGGCAGGGTTACACCGGAGCCTTCGTCAACCTCAATTGGTTGCCCGCGGCGGGCAGGTTCTTTCTGCAACGGTTGGCTGATCCCGGGCGCCTCGAATCGTACCTGATGGATGCGTCGGGAGAGGCGCTTGAACGTGTCGGGGGGGAACTGCTGACCAGCTACTGGGCGTGGCCGTCTCCGAACGGGCGATACATGGCGCATCGGGACGACCTATCCCTGCGCCTGACCTCCCTCGATGGTGGGCAATCCCACCTGCTTTTCGAGTGGACGGACAGCCTGTGGTTCGACGTCAGGCCCGGATGGTCGGCGACTGGGGATGAGGTGGCTTGGACGGACGGGACGGAGCTCGCGGCGCTGAACGTGGAAAGTGGTACCCGACGACTCCTTGCCACAGTCCCCGGGGGCGCCTGGATCGTCAGTCCCCCTGCCTGGGCGCCGGACGGGAATCAGGTCGCCTATGTGGTTCGTGACACGATGTCTGCGGCCCAGGCCAGTGACGAGGTTTGGTTGGCTCCGTCCGAGGGTGGCACCTCACGGAGGATTGCAGTCGCGCCCAGGGCACACCCCGACTCCAGCTCGAGGCTTGGCGCCCCGACGGAACGCTGGCAGTGAAGGGAAGCCAGCCGGCCGGAGCCGGAGGGGGATACCAGCATTGGGTACTGGAGAACTTTCTCCCCGGCAAAACCGGGCCGCAGCAGCGGTAGTCACCACGGGCATGGGGTGTTCTTGCCCTTTGGCAGCCCCGGCTCAGCCGCTCTACAACTCCTCGTATGCGATGAACTCTTGCAGGGGTTTCTTCGGAGGTGATTCAGGCCAGGCATCCGGAACGCCGATGGGGGTGATGCAGACCCAGGTGTACCGGTCCGGAATGCTAAAGACCTGTTTGGTTACCTCAGGGGGAATCGAATCGGTGCAGAAGACCGTGCCGTAGCCGAGAGCCCTGGCGGCGAGCATAAGATATCCGGCTGCGAGGGGACCGTCCCAGTGATTGTACGCCGGGTAACGGGATTCGTTGTCGGTGAGGATGACGACATAGACCGGGGCCGAGAGGTAGTCCTCGTAATACTGTTTGGTGGAGGTCTCCTCCGCCGCCGAAACTGCGCCCTGGCTGCGTCGAGAATCGCGAGGAGGTCCTCTTCAGGGACCGGTGTCGGCAGGAACTTCCGCACGGACCGGCGTCCCTTCACGACCTCGAAGAAAAGGGTATCCGATTGATCCGGTCTTTCCTGGTCGTCCGGACCCGCCGCCTGTCCCGGGACGGAATCCTGGCCGCCTGTCCCGGGACGGAATCCTGGCCGCCGGCGAGAGCCAGGATCGCGCCAGCGGCGGCGGTGAGCTTCACGAATTCCCTTCGGCCACGTGGGGGTCCCATCCTAGCCTCCTCGTTCCCCTGGTCTCTCTGCCTTCGAACACGTCCTGTCCTCTATCCGGTGGACCGACGGCCCTTGGCCCAAAGGGATTGTTCCTCGCACTTCCCAATCGCTTCGCCAAGAATGCGATCGTTGTCGCTCCCCCTCTCCCTATTATAGATTTTCCCGGAATTCGACGGAATTCCCGAAGAGGGCATCCTCTGGATGGATGTCCAAGGAGAGAAATCGATGTCCGACAACAAATTCTCACGCCGCGATTTCATGAAGGTGACAGGTGCCGGAACGGCCGGATTCGTCCTTGGAGGAAAGGCCCAGGACGCTGCTGCTTCTGAAATGCCATCCGCACCCATACCTCCCCCCATGCCCGAGCGCCCCTTCGGAAAAACGGGCCACAACGTGCGCCTCTTCAGCCTGGGTGGCCAGGCGACGTTGGAGCAGGAAGGCACCCGGGACGAGTCCGTTGCCATCATCAACCGGGCTATCGACCTTGGTGTGAACTACGTCGATACGGCGGCCTCATATGGCCGCGGCATCAGCCAGAAGTACATCGGTGAGGTCATGGCCACCCGGCGTGACGAGGTCTTCCTGGCCACCAAGACTCACAACCGGACCCGTGACGGTTCTCTCGGGTTGTTGGAGCAGAGCCTGGAGTCGCTTCAAACCGACCACCTGGATCTCTGGCAGCTCCACAACATCAGCACCATCGAGCAGTTGGATCAGATTTTCGCTGAGGACGGGGCCATCCACGCCCTTCTCCAGGCCAGGGAGCAGGGGATCGTGAAGAACCTGGGGATCACCGGCCACGCGGACCCGGACGTGCTGATCGAGGGCCTGAACCGGTTCGACTTCGACACCATCCTCCTGGCCCTGAACCCTGCGGACAAATTCCACCGACCCTTCATGGACAATCTCTTACCCCTGGCCAACGAGAAGGGGATGGGCGTCATCGCCATGAAGATTCCTGCCCGGGGACGGATCTTCAAGGATGGCGGGCTTACGTCCATGAAAGAAGCTCTCGCCTGGACTTTCAGCCAGCCCGTCAGCACGGTCATCGTTGGGTGCGATAATGTGGCTCAGCTCGAGGAGAACATCTCGGCTGCAGCCGATTTCAAGCCCTTGAACAGTGCCCAGATGACGGCCATCGAAGCGAAGGTTGCCGGTTATCCAATGGATGCTTCCTTCTTCAAGACGGGAGCATCGGGGTTCAACCAGGAAGACGGCCAGGAAGACGACCAGCAGATGGACGCGTGATGGGGAGAATCACAGGGTGGCTTTTCTGGCTGGTCGTGGTCGGGCTGGTGCTGATCCAGTTCGTGCCCGTCGACCGGTCCAATCCCCCGGTGACGGGTGAAATCTCCGCCATCGACCCGGTCATGGAGATCCTTCGGAGCTCCTGCTACGACTGCCATTCGAATGAGACCGTTTGGCCCTGGTATAGCCGGGTGGCCCCGGTCTCATGGCGAATGGCCGAGCACGTTCGAGAGGCTCGGGAAAAGCTGAACTTCTCGGAGTGGCAGGGCCTTCCCCTGGAGGACCGGGAGGAGGCCATGAAGGAGATCTGGGACGAGGTGGAGAAGGGGGCCATGCCCCTTTGGGACTACCTGAGAATGCATCCGGAAGCGGAGTTGACCGACCTGCAACGAGACGCTCTGCGCCGATGGTCGGAGGGTCGGGAGGCCGAGTTCCCGGATTGGAATTAGGCGTCGGGCTCGGAATTAGACTTCCGGATCCTCCTCCCAGATCCTTCTCAGGTCCTCGAATTCCGGCTTCTCCTTCACCTTCTCCCCATCGGTGGTCCGACCGATCTTGAAGGAGACGGGTCCTTCCGGCGTGTCCCGGACCTCCTCCTCCCGGCAGAGCTTGAACCGGTCCCAGGCGGAGTAGCGAACCCCG
>JBDRDQ010000610.1:0-2791 GCA_043820695.1 Gemmatimonadota bacterium
TCGACCGTGGCCGATCCCTCTTCCGTCTCCGACGTCCATGTGCCGACGAAATAATCCAACTGTTGGAGTTCAGGAGACCGTTCTTGGCCCTGAATTGAAAGAGGAAGTAGTAGGGTGCGGATTCCGACGAAGTGAACCCACCCAGTCCGAGCGAAGGGAACCACCTATTCCGAGGGAAGAGGCCCACCTAATCCGAGGCAAGGGGCCCACCCATCGGAGCGAAGCGACGCTGGCGGCGTAGGTCACGCCGTGACGGTCTGGGTTGGGGTGGTTTTTGGTTCCTTTCTACGCATGGATGCGCCTTTGAGAGTGATGCGGTGGGCGTGATGTACCAGCCGATCGAGGATGGCATCGGCGAAGGTGGCATCCCCTACGACTTCATGCCAGTGCTCGAGGGGTAGCTGGCTGGCGACGAGGGTGGCTCTTCGGCCGGTGCGGTCCTCGATGACCTCCAATAGATCGCGACGTTCGGTCTGGTTTAGGGGAGCCAGGCCAAAATCGTCAATGGCCAGGAATTCGGTCTTTTGAAGCCGGTTCATGAGCTTGGGATAGGAGCCATCGGCACGGGCAAGGGCCATCTCCTCGATGAGCCGGGTGAGGCGGAGGTAACGGCTGGAGATGCCCTGGCGGCAGGCGGCCTGGGCGAGAGCACAAGCCAGGTAGGTCTTGCCGGTGCCCGTGGCCCCGGTGATGAGAACGACCTGGTGGTTACGGATCCAATCGCAACCGGCGAGCCTGAGGATGACGGATCGATCCAGGCCCCGCGGGGAGCGTAAGTCCAGATCTTCGATGGAGGCCGGGAGGCGGAGCTTGGCTTGGCCGAGCAGTCGGGTAAGGCGCCGGTCCTCGCGCACCGTAGCCTCCCGCCAGACGAGAAGGGTGAGGCGATCCTCGAAGGAGAGGCTCTGGACGTCGGGCACGGCCTGCTGTTCCTCGAGGGCGGCGGCCATGCCGGTGAGGCGGAGTTCGCGGAGTTGGGTGAGGGTGGGTTCAAGAAGCATGGTTTTCGCTCTCAGGTTCAGGGAGTGTAGTAGTCGGGGCCCCGGAGGTTCTCGTGGTTCTGGGGCAGATCGAGAGTCGCCTGTTCTTCCAGGGGAACGCGGTCCAGGCCGTGTTCGAGGATGGACTTGATGGAGCGGTAGGAGACACCCTGGATCTCGAGGGCCCGGTGGCAGGCGGCCTCCAGGCGTTCGGGCGAGTACCGCTCACCGAGACGGAGGATGCCCAGGCAGGGGCGGTAGCCCTGCTCCGGATGCGGCCGCTCCTCGATGATGCGGGTGACGGTGGTGGCCGTATGGGGTCCCGTCTTCTCGGCCCAGCGGATCATCCGGGAGGGGGTCCACTCGAGATGCTCCTGGTGGGCCTTTGGCCGGTGGGTGGGTTCGGTGGTGAAGCCTCCTCTGCGCCAGCTCCGGGCGTGAGCCGCCACGCGTTGGCCGTCGTGGAGGACCTCCACCGTGGAGGCCGTCAGGCGCACCTCCACCTGCTTACGGACGAGGCGAAAGGGAACGCTGTAGAAGTGGTTCTCTACGGCGATGTGGTAGTCGATGTTGACCCGAGCCTTGCGCCACTCGGCATACTCGTACCGGGTGGTGGGAAGAGGCTTCAGAACGGGCCGATCCAGGCTCTCGAACAGCGAGCGGCGACTTCCCTCAAGCTTCTGGAAGGGACGATCGTTGAGGACGTCCAGCGCGCAGGCGAGCTCCCGGTTCAGTTCACCGAGACCGAAGAAGGTGTGATTGCGCAGCGGGGCCAGGAGCCAACGCTCGCCCACCAGCACACCGTTCTCGACTTTGGCCTTGTCGCGAGCGGCCGCCTTACGCGTGGGCAACACGGCGGTGCCGTAGTGGGTGGCCAACTCCTGGTAGGTGGGGTTCACCTCGGGCTCGTAGCGACAAGCCTTGCTTACCCCGGAGCCGAGATTGTCGGGAATTAGGAGCTCGCTGACCCCACCAAAGTACTCGAACATCCGGACGTGGGAGCTGGTCCAGTCGGGCAGGCTCTGGGTCCAGGTGGCTTCGGCGAAGGTGAAGTTGCTCGCCCCGAGGACCCCCACGAAGATCTGGGCCTCGCGGACCTCGCCGGTCTCGGGATCCACCACGGGCACGGTCTGGCCGGCGTAGTCCACGAAGGTCTTCTCTCCGGCCTTGTGCTCCTGGCGTAGAACCGGATCCAGGCACTCCTTCCACTGGCCGTAGAGATCACAGAACCGGCTGTACTGGTAGCCATCGGGGTGAACTTCCTTATACTCGAGCCACAGAAGCTGAAGCGTGACCCCTTTGCGGCGTAGCTCGGCGTAGATGTACTTCCAGTCGGGAACCGGACGCTCATGGGTGCCGGGAGGCGGATGAGGCGGAAAGAGCAGAGCCTCCAGGGCGCTCTCGGTGAGATCGTCGGGCAGGGGCCAGCCCAGTCCCGCCCCTTCGGCCCTCCTCCGGATACGACGGACCGTGGTGCGAGCGGCCTTCACACTCCGGGCGATCTCCCGGTCCGATAGCCCCTGGGCCCGGAGTCGGAGTACTTCCTTGATCTTGCGCATGGACAACCTTTTCGCCGGCATTTCCCCTCCTGGTTCGGTTGAAACTCAAGAGTCGAAAAGAACGGCCTTAAGGAACGGTTATCCAGCGTCGGCTTCTCCTTCGGTCGGGTTGTGGCCCAGTTCACCGTTTAGGGTGGGCCTCATCCCTCGGAATGGGTGGGCCTCTTCCGTCGGAACGGGTGGGCCTCATCGATTGGAATGGGTGGGCCTCATCGCTCGGAATACGCAGTCAGCTTGTTCAGCCTCAGATGC
>JBDRDQ010000611.1:0-20123 GCA_043820695.1 Gemmatimonadota bacterium
CGACAACCAGCCCTACGGGGACTGGGACGAACGGATCCAGGCCCTGGCTTTTCCTACCTCCCACCCTAATCACCACTCCCTCATCGGGTCCATGGAGGACATAGGGGCTGCGACGCTGGAGGCTGTACCCGAGTTCTTCAAGACCTTCTACGTCCCCAACAATGCCGTCCTGACCCTGGCGGGGGACTTCGACCCGGATTCGGCATTGGATCTCGTCAACCGGTATTTCGGTGGGATCCCTGCCGGTGCTGAGATTCCGCCCCTACCCGGAACCGCTGAGATTCCCGCCGTAATAGGGGATACGGTCCGGGAGGAGGTGGTGGGAGACGTGCCCCTCCCACGAGTCTACATGGCAGTAAGAGTTCCCCCTGTGACCGCTGAAAACTTCCATACGGCCGAGGTGGCGGCCATGGTCTTGGGCGGGGGGAAAGCCTCCCGGCTCTACCGCTCCCTGGTTCGGGAAAAACGGGTAGCCAAGGATGTCCTCGCCTACCTTTTTCCTCTCCAGACCAGCGCATCTCTTCTCCTCTTTTGGGTTACGGGTTACCCGGGGGCGAAGCCGGAAATGCTGGAGCGGGCCCTGTTGGATGAGCTGGGAGGCTTGGTTTCCGTGGGCCAGGGTGAACTGGATCGGGCGGTTGCGCTCACCGAGACCCATCTCATTCGAAACCTCCAGCAGGTGGGGGGAAGGGCCGACCTCCTTTCCATGTTCGATCAAACCTTCGATGACCCAGCCCGCTTGAATACGGAGGTCGATCGGGTCCGGGCCGTGACCCGGTCTCAGATCAAGGCCTTCGGAGATGAGTTCCTTGGGCCGAACAACAGGGCCTTTCTCACTTACATCCCGGGAGATGGCGAATGACGGACCAAGTGGTCCCACCTTTGGATCGGTCCAGGGTGCCCGAGTCCGGCTCCGTCCGGTCGTTCGATTTCCCACCCGTGCTTTCCTCCTCCCTCTCAAATGGGTTGGTGCTGAAGATGGCCCGCATGACCCGGGTCCCCCTGGTCACCGTGACCGTGGTGTTGGACGCAGGCGAAGCCCTGCTTTCAGATGCATCCGGGGGACTCGCAGTCCTTTCCGGGGAAGGCCTGGAAGGTGGATCACCTAGGCTCAGCGGTCCCGAATTGGCGGAAGCCTTGGAGGGAATCGGGACGGGGCTTTCGATCCGAACGGGTTGGGATTCCACTACGGCTTCCCTCACCTGCCTCGCCGAACGGATGGAAGAGGCCGTTGCCCTTTTGGCTGAGGCCCTGCTCCGTCCGGCATTCCCCCCGGATGAAATCGACCGTTTTCGGGACCAGAGGTTGGCGGTGATCCGGCAACGGAAGATGGATCCGGGGAGCCTCGCCGATGACGCTGCCGCCCATTTCTTCTACTCCGATTCCTCCCCTTATCACCGCCCCCTGGCTGGGACCCGAGAGTCCGTGGAGCGTTTCGGACCGGAAGAAACCCGCTCCTTCGTCTCGGAGCACTACAAGCCGTCCGGAGCTGGGATCGTGGTGGTCGGGGACGTGGAAGTTTCAGAGGTGGAGGCCCTGGCGAGAGGCCATTTCGGGGACTGGGATGGGAAGGTGCGAGAAAGGCAGCCGGCCGGTGCCGAGCCCCGATTCAGGGAGAGGCGGGTGCTGGTTGTCGACCGACCGGGATCGGTTCAATCGGAGATCCGGATCGGACAGGTGGGGGTACCCCGATCGACCCCCCACTTCTTCCCCCTCAAGGTCTTCAACACGGTCCTTGGTGGCGCCTTCACAAGCCGCCTCATGCTCACCCTCCGGGAGGAGCAAGGGTTCACCTACGGGGTCCGGTCCCGCTTCTCCCTCCGGAGGGATGCCGGACACTTTGGGATCTCCATGGCCGTGGCCACGGAGGTCACCGCAGCCGCGGTCAGAGAAGCCCTGGCGGAGCTGGAAGGTCTTTTGGAAGACGGCCCCACCGAGAAAGAGGTTGAGAGGGCCAGGGACTACATTGCCGGTGTCTTCCCACTCCATCTGGAAACCACCGGACAGGTGGCGGCCCGGATCGGTGAGCTTCAGGTCTACGATCTCCCCGATGACTTCTTCGGGAATTACAGGGATCGGGTTCGGGAGGTCACTGCCGAGATGGCCCTGGCGGCCGGGCGGGAAACCATCCGGCCCCAGGAGATGGTGGTGGTGGTGGCCGGGGATGCGAAAGGGATACGGGGGCCCCTGAGAGATTTGGGGTTCGGACCCGTTGAGGTCGTCTCCCCGTTCTAGGAGTCCGGCCGGATCATGCGGCGCTCCCCATCCATCGGGCGGGCTCCCAACCCCGCCTGCAACCCTTTCCTGGGGCATTCGTATTCTAATTTATGGAGCCCCTGGGTTTTGGTGTTCCTTCAACCCTGACGATAGGGCTCATGAACGATTCGCTGGGAAGAACGGGGGAGAAGCTGAAAACCGGAGCGGGACGCCTTTCCTCCAGGGTGGTTCACGATGGCCGGGTGGTTCACCTGTCCGTGGATCGGGTGCGGTTTCCCGACGGCAGCGAAGGAGAGCTGGAATTCATCCGCCACCGGGGTGCGTCAGCGGTGGTCCCCTTTCTGGGGAACCCGCTCGATCCGGACCCCGAGCTGGTGCTGATCCACCAATACCGGTATGCGGCTGGTGGGTTCGTTTATGAAATACCGGCCGGCATCCCGATGGACGGGGAATCCTGGGAGGAGTGTGCCCGACGAGAACTGGAGGAGGAGACCGGGTACTCGGCCCGGAACCTCCAGCCCCTCACGCGGCTCCTCACCACCCCGGGATTCACCAACGAAGAGATCCACCTTTTTCAGGCAACCGGGTTGAGTAAGGGATCCGTACAGAGGGATGAGGACGAGTTCATTGAGGTGGTGGAGCTTCCCTTCTCCCGGGTCCTGGAACTGGTCCGAGAGGGGGTGATCCGGGATGGAAAAAGTCTGGTCGGAATTCTCCTTGTGGACCGCCTTCGGAGAGATGGGGGTTGAGGCGGCTTTGTGCAATTCTTCCGGGCTTGGGCGTTATAGGAAAAGAAGGCAGGGGCCGTCCCAAAAACGATCGAAGCTGTATCAAAAAAGGGACAGCCGCAGGGAAAAAGCTCAACAGGAAAGGGTTTCTTCCTGTGGTATGAATCCTGCGCAGGGGGAGTACAGAAGGTGAGGTGTGCCCAGTTGGGCTCATTCTTAGACCACTCGTGAAACCGGTGACGCGATGAACGCTAATCAGGTCAGAAAGCTCCAACCGAAGGCTTCCGCAGGTGCCTCCGGGGCCCGGGAAGCCCGTCGATGGCTCGGTGATTTGACGGACAGCCAGGTGGTTCAGCAATTCCTGGACGGCAATGCGCGGGCGTTTGGTGAATTGGTGGACCGATATGACAAGAGGCTCCTCAACTTCGTCTACCGGACCGTCGGGGACCGAGAACGGGCTCAGGATCTGGTACAGGAGACCTTTGTCCGGGTCTATCGGCACCTTCACCGGTTCGACCAGACCAAGAAGTTCTCGACTTGGGTCTATACCATCGCCGGGAACCTGGCCAAGAACGAACTTCGAAACCGCTCCCGGAATCCCCTGGTCCTATTCCAAACCATCAAAAAGAACTGGGAGGCGGATCACCGGCCATTGGAGTGGGAAGACCCGAGGCTGCGGCCCGATGACCTTTTCAGAAAGCGGCACCTGCGGGAGTTGGTAGAGGACTCGGTGGCTCAGCTCCCCGAACATCATAGGATCGTGTTCGTCCTCAGGGAGCTGGAGGGGAAGACCTACGAGGAGATCGCCGACATCACCGGGTGCAACCTCGGAACGGTGAAGAGCCGACTCAACCGGGCCCGGAACAACTTCGCTCGGATCATTGCTCCGCTTCTGGACTGATCCCTGCTCCCACTTCCGGCTCGCCCAAACACCCGGGCCGCCTTTCGAAACACCACCGGCCCCCTACTTCACGGGGCCGGTTTTGTTTTTCCACACTTTCTCACGGTGCCCGATGAAACAAATGGCGGCCCGAGGGGAACCTGTCGGCGGCAGGGAAAGTAACAGAGGTACTGTAAGGTGCTTTTGATGCACAAGCCCGTCCGAAGGAGTGGTTCGAAACTGATGGACTGTCAGCTGTACCTCGCCCAGTTCTCCGAGTTCTTCGATGGAAGGGCGGAGGCGGGGGTTTCGAAGGAGATGGAAGCTCACCGTTCGGCCTGCGAACGCTGCCGGCGGTATTCCGAGATCGTGATGGCCGGAGGGAACCTTCTCCGGGCGATTCCTCCCGTGGACATCCCCGGTGACTTCCGCCCCCGGCTGGACCATCGGATCTTCCATATGGAGGATGGAGCGGTCATTGCAGAGGATGGAGCATCCGTTGTAACGGAATCCATGGGCACCGGCGCGACCACGGTCTCGGTCCTGGCCGTGGCTGTCCTTGTCGCTCTTTCCGCCTGGGCCCCGGCAGTACATTTCACGGAACCGGCGGTTGAGCTCCCTGCGGTGGTAGTGGCCCAGCGGCCTTCCGCCCCTTTCACACCCGCACGAAGCAGCCCTACCTTCCCCAGGAACCTCACTCTCTTCGGGACCACGGAGTTCCAGGATGGCATCTGGGGTGATTCCCATAATCTTCTCCGCGAATACTCCCCGATCCTGGAACGGCGGCGAAACCAGGCCCTCATTCGGGTTGGTGTTGAGTAACCCGCCTGGGAAAACCCCATGAAACCAGTGGGTGCCCCCGGCCTCCGGCACAAGGACAAGGGCGGCGCCTTTTTTCTTTTCGGGGACGATCGCTTTCGAAAGGAACAAGAGCGCCGGGCCTTGGTGGAGTGGCACCTCGATCCATCCACTCGGGATTTCAACTACGATCTCCTGAGCGGGGCCGAGGTCAGTGTGGAAACCCTGGCCTCGATTCTGGCGACTCCACCCATGATGGCGGAGTGGCGGGTGGTGGTTCTCCGGGAAGTGGAGGCTTTGGCGTCCAGCTCCCGGGCTCGGGACGTCCTCCTTGAAGTGGTAAAATCTCCTCCGCCGGGATTGGCTCTGATCCTGCTTGCCACCATCCCAAAAGGCTCCTCCGCGAAGTTCTACAAAGAGCTGAGACGCTTCGCCCGATCGGTGGAGTTTCCCGAGATCGGCCCGAATGACGTTCCGGGATGGGTGGTTGATTGGGCAGCCAGCAAACATGGCCGGGAGATCACTGAGGAAGCAGCCAGGGCTCTCGGGGCTGGGGTCGGTACCGACCTGGGTATTCTGGCCCAGGAGCTGGAAAAGCTCACGAGCCTCGTCGAAGAGGGAAAGCCCATCGGGATCGAGGCGGTAAGGGCCGCGGGGACCCGGATCCCCCTGGAGGATCGTTGGGTGTGGATGGACCGAGTGGGTCGGCGGGAATTCGGTGATGCCTTGGAAGGCTTGGAAATCCTCGTCTCCCAGGGCGAGTCCGGCGTCAGCCTGACCATCGGTCTGGCGACTCACCTGATTCGGGTGGCGGTCGCTCGAACCAGTGGCGGAAGGGTGCTTGAAGACGCTCTCCCGCATCCCCAGAAGTTCCTTACTTCCCGCCTTGTCGAACAAGCCAAGAGATGGTCGGTGGAAGAGTTGGAAAACGCCATTCTTGGGCTGCGGAGGGTCGACCGCCTCCTCAAGTCCAGCTCCCTCTCCGACGATCAGATTCTCGAGGAGTGGTTGCTCGGGTTGATGGCACATGAACAGGTTGGCCGATCATGAGAATTCTTGCTCTGGCCTGTACCCTCTTCGTTCTGGGACTGTCTCCGGCGACGGCCCAGGAAGGCCCATCCCTGAATGAGGTTGAGGCCCTCATGGCGCAAGGGCGAATCATGGAGGCCAGGGAAATCCTGGAGAACTGGTGGACTACCCGTCTTTCCCTGGCGTCCCGGACCGACCGGCAACGAGGCATCTGGCTCCGAGGGAAACTCACCGTCGACCCAGCTCTGGCTGAGCTGGATTTCCGCCGTCTGGTTCTGGAATTCCCGGGAGGGCCCTTTTCGGATGACGCTCTGGTTCGTTTGGGGCTGTCCGCCGAGCTCCGGGGCGACCTCAGGGAAGCTCAGGCCGCTTTCCAGAGCCTGGCGCGGGACTACCCGTCCAGTCCCCGGGTCCCGGAAGCGGAGCTTTGGGTCCGGACCCATGCTGGGGAAATCGCCGCCCTTCCTCCGGGCCCCCCACCCCCAGCCTCCGAGCCGACGGAAGAGGCCCTGGTCCAGGAAGTGGCCGGAAACTTCTCAGTCCAGCTTGGGGCTTTTCGCAGCCTCGATGGGGCTCGGTCCCTTGCCGATCAACTCCGGGTGGCGGGATACCAACCTAGGTTGGTGAGAACTCCGGGCAACGACCTCGCCAGGGTCCGGATCGGACGCTTTGCCTCCAGGGAAAGGGCCGAGGCGCTGGCTGGGGATCTGGAGGGGCGGGGTTTCGCCGTTACCCTGGTGACGGACGCCGGATCGGAGGAGAGGATAGGGAAGCCCTAGAGAGCGGCCAGAACCCTTACCATCCGAGCCCTCACGTCGTCTGCCAGGTGGTCGATGTCCTTTCGACCCGTGATTCCCAATTGGAGCTTTGGGTCCAACACCCCCACCACCGACGTGCCTTCCTCGTCTCCCTCGTACACGATGACGTTACAGGGTAGAAGAAGCCCGATGTCCGTTTCGGAGATCAGGGCCTGGTGGGCCAGGGGTGGGTTGCAGGCACCGAGGATCTTATAGGGCCGGAAGTCCACATCCAACTTTTCCTTCAGGGTGGCTTTCACATCGATTTCCGTGAGGATCCCGAAGCCCTCTTTCTTCAACTCGGCTCTGAGTCGAAGGTCAGCGTCCTGAACGGACAGGGCCACGATCTTTTTGAATCCGTACGGGATTTGCGGCATTTCCATCGGTGAACTCCTTTTTCTTGCTTCTGGGGGTTGGCGATACGTTGCTGGCGAATAAGCTAATCGACTGATCAAGGGGCGACAGGGGGCCCCTTTGGGAACCTTGTGGGTTTTTGTTGGTTTCTTAGGTCAGCCCACCGGGGGTCAGCGCACCTCGGGCGACCTGGATCGCCCAACCCAAGGAGACCATGTCCGAAGCTGTACAGAAGAATCGACCGGCCCATGGGGAGGCAGCTCAGCTCACCGTGAATCTCCCGATAGATGGAGTCCACTGTGCTGGGTGCGTCTCCCGAGTGGAGGGAGCCCTCATGGGGGTTCCGGGCGTGACCGAGGCGTCGGTGAATCTGGCCACAGGGGAGGCCAGGGTGTCCTTCGACCCCGGGTCCGTGGATCTGGAACAACTGCTGGCCGCCGTGGAG
The DNA here is from genome assembly GCA_043820695.1 of Gemmatimonadota bacterium. GTDB lineage: Bacteria > Gemmatimonadota > Gemmatimonadetes > Longimicrobiales > Gaopeijiaceae > JABDNZ01. Next base: position 7,249 of record JBDRDQ010000611.1, read on the forward strand.
GGCGCCGGGTACCGGGTGCCCGTGGGGGTTGCCGAGGTGGCGGTGGAGGGAATGCACTGTGCGGCGTGTGTGTCCCGGGTGGAACGGGTCATGGGAGGGGGCGTCGGGGTCCTGGGAGCCGACGTGAGTTTGGCCACCGAGTCCGCTCAACTCCGGTTCATCCCTGGGGTGATGGACTTCGCTTCCCTCGGGGAAGCCGTAGAGAAAGCCGGGTTCCACATCCGTGCGGACATCGGGGAGGGATTCGAGGAGGCTCTCCAGCGGCGTGAGAAGGAGCGAGAGGTTGAATTCCGAGACCTGCTACGGAGGTTCTGGGTAGGGGTAATTTTGGGGGCACCCGTCGCTGTAATCGGGCACGCCCATCTGATACCAGGGTTCCGAGGGCTCGATCATGGGACCATGCGGATCCTCTGGTTCCTGAGCGCCCTCCTGACCCTTCCTATCATGGTCTACGTGGGGCGGCGTTTCTTCACAGGGGCCTGGTCGGCTCTCAGGCACCGGGAAGCCAACATGGACACCCTGGTTGCGCTGGGGACCGGGTCGGCATGGATCTACTCCACCTTTGCCGTGGTGCTCCCGGGCCTTTTCCCGGAAGGCACTGCGCATCCCTTTTTTGAGGCGACGGCGGTGGTGATCACGCTGGTGATGTTGGGGCAGGCCCTGGAGGCCCGGGCCAAGGGCAAGACCTCCCAGGCCCTCCGCCGCCTCATGGATCTTCGGCCCCGAACAGCCAGGGTCCTCAGGGGTGGGAAAGAGGTGGAGATCCCGGCCCAGGAGGTCCAGGTGGGGGAACTTGTGGTCGTCCGGCCCGGGGAGAAGATTCCGGTGGATGGGGAGGTTGCGGAAGGCCGCAGCACCATCGACGAATCCATGGTGACGGGTGAGAGCCTTCCGGTGGAGAAGGGGATAGGAGACCCGGTAGTCGGCGGGACCCTCAACAGCGCCGGGAGTTTTCGGTTCAGGGCGAGTAGGGTCGGAAAGGATACGGTCCTGGCCCATATCGTAGAGATGGTACGAGCCGCGCAGGGATCCAAGCCCTCGATCCAGCGGACCGTGGACGTTGTGGCCAGTTATTTCGTTCCGGTGGTGATGATCGTGGCGGTCCTTACCTTCGCCGCCTGGTACAGCTTTGGCCCCGAGCCACGCCTCAGCTTCGCCGCAGTGGTTGCCGTCGCCGTTCTGGTTATCGCCTGCCCCTGTGCTCTCGGGCTGGCTACCCCCATCAGCATCATGGTCTCTGTGGGAAAGGCCGCCGAACTCGGGATTCTGGTTAGAAACGGTGAGGCCCTCCAGGCCGCCAGGAGGGTGGACACTGTGGTGCTGGACAAGACCGGAACCATCACCCAAGGGAAGCCGGCGGTTGTGGGTATTCTCCCCAAGTCGGGAATTTCGGAAGAGGAGTTGCTCTCCGTTGCCGGGTCGGCCGAAGAGGGGTCGGAACACCCTTTGGCGACCGCCGTGGTTTCAGCTGCTCGTTCCCGGGGGTTGGCCTGGGATCGGGCTTCGAGCTTTGAAGCCACACCCGGGCGTGGGGTTACCGCCATGGTTGGGGGTGAGACCGTCCTGGTCGGCAGTCCGGAGTTTTTCAAGGACTTCGAGGACTCCCCCCAGCCCTGGAAGGAAGCGGTAGAGGAGGTCACTGCCGCCGGCCGCACCCCGGTCCTGGTGGCCAGGGGCAGTCGTTATCTCGGGGCCCTGGCTGTGTCCGACCCTGTGAAAAAGGACTCGGCCGCAGCCGTGGCGAGGCTCAAGGAGATGGGGCTGAGGGTGATCATGCTCACCGGTGATCATGAGGCCGCCGCCCGAGCCATCGGGATAGAGGTGGGGGTGGATGAAGTGCTGGCACAGCTCCTCCCCGGGGAAAAGGCGGAGCGAATCAGAGCGTTCCAGAGCCAGGGCCGCAGGGTCGCCATGGTGGGTGACGGGATCAACGACGCCCCCGCGCTGGCCTTGGCCGACGTGGGAATCGCCATGGGGACCGGGACCGACGTGGCCATGGAGACGGGGGACATGGTTCTTATGGGTGGGTCTCTCACCGGCGTCGTTCATGCCCTGGAGCTTTCCAATGCCACCTTCCGAAACATCCGCCAGAACCTGTTCGGCGCCTTCTTCTATAACGTGTTGGGGATTCCCATCGCCGCGGGGGTCCTCTACCCGGTTTTCGGCCTTCTCCTCTCTCCGGTCATCGCCGGCTCCGCCATGGCCTTCAGCTCGGTGACGGTGGTGAGCAACGCAAACCGACTGCGGCTCTTCCGGCCACACTTCCGCTCCGGGAGCCAATGATGGCCCTGGACGTTCTCGTCGTGGATCTGGGGGCTCTCGTAATGGTGGGCCTCATAGTGTGGTATTTCCGGCTTCTGGATCGCAGGTGAGGAAGGAGGGGTGGTGTGTGAGTTGGCGGGTGTGAGACGGCGGGTGTGAGTTGGCGGGCATTGCGCCGTCATGGCTCATCCCCGGAGATTCGGTAAGCTCCCGGCTCCACCCTCCGGAACCGAAATCCTAGAGGGCACTTTGACTGGAACCTCGATCCACCCCGATCAGACCAAAGGCCACGGCTTCGGAACCAGCCCGGTCTTCCTGGCCAGCTTCAGCACCATTGTTGGTGCTGTCATGTTTCTCCGCTTCGGTTACGCGGTGGGACATACAGGTCTTCTGGGGGCCCTCCTCATCATCGCGCTCGGCCACATGGTCACGTTGCCCACGGCTCTGGCTATCGCCGAGATCGCAACCAATCGAAAGGTGGAAGGAGGCGGGGAGTACTTCATCATCTCCCGCTCCTTCGGCGCCACCATCGGGGGGGCCATCGGGATCTCCCTCTTTCTCTCCCAGGCCATCTCAGTGGCCTTCTACATGATTGCCTTCGCCGAGGCCTTCTCCCCGCTGGGACAGTGGTTCGAAAACGCCACCGGAATGGGTTGGGACCCTCGCCTGGTTTCCCTTCCCGCTGTGATCGGGTTGGCCGCCCTGGTGGTATCCCGAGGGGCCAATCTGGGGGTTCGGGCCCTCTGGGTCGTGGCGGGAATTCTCGTCGTTTCGCTTCTATTTTTCTTTCTTGGATCGCCGGTGGAAGGCGCGGCGGTGGAATCGGTGAGCCTATTCAGCGGTCTCGAGGTTTCCGATCCGTTCATCCTGGTTTTCGCCATCGTATTCCCGGCCTTCACGGGTATGACGGCGGGGGTAGGGCTCTCAGGGGACCTGGCCAACCCTCGCCGCTCGATTCCTCTGGGCGTCCTTTCGGCCACGATCACAGGGATGATCGTGTACGTGGCGGTCGTGGTGAAGATGGCCGTCTCGGCGCCCCCGGAACTGTTGGCCACGGACCAGTTGGTCATGTCGAGAATCGCTCTCTGGGGGCCCATAATTCCCATCGGCCTTGCGGCTGCCACCCTTTCCTCCGCCATCGGCTCCATCCTGGTGGCTCCGCGAACCCTCCAGGCTTTGGCCGGCGACGGGGTCTTTCCCGTGAAGAGCGCCAATTCCGTCATGGCGGAGGGGGTAGGCCAAAACAACGAGCCGCGGAATGCGACTCTGATCACCGCGGGCATCGCCATCGTCACCGTCGCCCTCGGGAACGTGGATATCGTGGCCCGGATCGTTTCCATGTTCTTCATGGTGACCTACGGTGCCCTCTGTGCCATCTCGGCCCTGGAACATTTCGCGGCCCGGCCCTCCTACCGGCCCAGCTTCCGGTCGAAGTGGTATCTGAGCTTCTGGGGGGCGATCCTCTGTCTCCTTCTGATGTTTCAGATGGACCTGGTGTACGCCGTCATCGCCATCGTGGTCATGGCCCTTCTGTATCGGGGGATACGGGCCACGCGGAAAGACGAGGTGGATGACCTCTCGGCGATCTTCCACGGGGTGATGACGCAGTTGACCCGGTATCTGCAGATCCGTTTGCAGAAGACCCCGCCCCGGGACTGGCGACCCAGCGTCATCATGATCACGCCCCGAACCTTCGACAGATTCTCTCCCCAGACCATGCTCTCATGGCTTTGCCATCGGTATGGGTTCGGGACCTATCTGCACTTCATTCAAGGGATGCTGAATAGAGAAACCTTCCTCGAGAGTCAGGGCGTGCAGGACCGCCTCATCGACGGAATCGAAGAGACCGACTCGGCCATCTACGTCGACACCATCATCAGTCCTTCCATGGCTTCGGCTCTGGCCCAGAGCCTTCAGGTGCCGGGGGTCTCGGGGATGGAGAACAACACCATCCTCTTCGAGTTCTCCCTTCACGATTCACCGGAAGTCCTGGATGAGGTGACGAGTGGTTGCTTCATGGCCTCGGCCCCCAGGATGAACCGGCTGGTCCTCCGGCACTCGGATCACTTCTTTGGGAACCGGAAGAACATCCACCTTTGGCTCACCTGGAACGACTACAGGAACGCCAACCTGATGATCCTCCTCTCCTACATTCTCCTGGGCCACCCCGACTGGGAGGGAGCGGAGATCCACATCTTTGCGGCATTCCCCCATCAGGAGGTGGAGGAGCAGACGGAGCGGCTCAACAAGATGATCTCGGAAGGTCGGCTCCCGATCTCCGCCAAGAATCTTCAGATCATTCCCACCGACGACCGAGTGGACTTTGTCGCCCTGGTGGAGAAACGATCTTATGCGGCGGACCTGGTTGTTCTCGGCTTCACCGAGGCCAGGTTACGGGAAAAGGGTAAGGAGCTCATTCTCCGACACCCGGCCCTCCGGGACGTCCTCTTCGTTTCGGCCGAGGAGACCATCTTCATCGAGTAGACGGGCTCCCCCCCGTGATGTACCGCTGAGGGATGGGCAGATCAGGACGCTCCGAAGTCCAGTAGATGGTCACGATCCACCACCTGGTTCCGTCGTGCAGGAGTTGGAAGGAATTGATGCCACGGGCGAAGGGCTCGGGGTCATGACACGGCGTTGTATGCCCCCCTCCTGGTTCGGACTCACCGCGATCAATCTCGCCTCGGGGATGAACAGAGATCGCCAACGATCCCACGCCCGAGCCTGTCCTGCGGGCCCGGAGATAACGTCGTATACTGCCGCGACGATGGCGTCCACCGATTCGACATCGGCAGGGTCGGCTGCGGGGGAGGGGGCCCCCTCTACCTGGGCACCTGCCGAAGCCGGAAAAGCGGCCAGGCCCAAGACAAGGAGAACGCCGACGGCTTGCAGGATGGTCCCTGGTCTCATGGATGCCTCCGGGGATGAAGAGAACGGTCTGTCGCAGTGTACGGGAATACACTCACTTCGGCACCTCGGTTGATCCTGGTTCGGGGCGCAGGTATCCTTGTCACACTCTCTCACGTCGGTCCATAAACAGGGACTCTGAGTCCGCGGACAAGCCCCTAACCCATGCCAACCGCTTCCCCGATGGAAGACACCCCCCTCATGCGGCAATGGCGGGAGGTCAAATCCCGCCACCGCGACTCCCTGGTTTTCTTCAGGGTTGGGGATTTCTATGAGCTCTTCTTCGGGGACGCGGAGGAGGGGTCCCGCCTTCTCGGTCTGACCCTGACCTCCAGGAACAATGGCGCTGCGGCCCGGGTGCCCCTGGCGGGAATCCCCGTCAAGGCGCTGGACGAGTACCTGGCCCGCCTGGTCAGGCAGGGCCGGCGGGTGGCTATCTGCGAACAGGTCGAGGACCCGGCTCTTGCCAAGGGGATCGTGAAACGGGCGGTGGTGGAGACCATCACTCCGGGGACCATCGTTCAGGATACCCTCCTCCAGGCTAAGCGAAGCAACCACTTGGTCTCCCTGGCGAAGAGCGGGGATCAGCGTTGGGGGCTGGCATCGGTCGATCTCTCCACCGGTGAATTGGAAACGCAGAGTGTGGTTCCCTCAGCGGTGGAGGCCGAGCTGGGACGGCTGGAGCCATCCGAACTCCTGATGGCTCGAAGCGTCGCCGAGGAACTTCAGGCCGGATCCAACCCGACCTTTTCCAGCTTCCCGCTCACGATTCGGGACGATTGGGTATTCGACGAGAAGCTGGGCCGGGAAGAGATGGAGCGCGCCTATCGGGTTCATTCGCTGGAGGGCTTTGGATTCCAGCCGGATGACGGGCCTCTGGTTCAGGCGGCCGGTGCCCTCCTCGCCTACATCCGGGAAATCCGCCCCGGCGGAGCTGACCACCTTCGGCCGCCCCGGATCCACCGTTCGGGGAGCACCATGCTCCTGGACGACATGACCCGGCGGAATCTGGAATTGGTGGAGTCCATCCGACCCGGGGAGGGCGGCACCTTGCTGGACACCCTGGACGACACCGTCACGGCCATGGGTGGGAGGTTGCTCAGAAAATGGGTTCTGCGACCTCTGGTGGAAGCCGCGGAGATCTGGGAGAGGCAGGAGGCGGTGGAAGAACTCCTCACCGAGAGCACCCTTCGCAGAGAGATCCGGGCGGCGCTTCGGGGTGTCTCCGATCTGGAACGGCTTTCCGGGAAATTGGGCACCGGTAGGGTCGGTCCCCGGGACCTCCTGGGCCTGGGCCGGTCATTGGCTCTCCTACCCCAGATCAAAGAGTTGGGGGCGGATGCGTCCTCTTCGCTCTTTTCCTCCCTGATGGGGGGAATGGACCTCCTCTCCGACCTCCGGGAGCTCCTTGAGGACAGCATCTCCCCGGACACCCCGCCCATCCTCCAGGACGGGGGTGTGATTCGAGAGGGGTACGATCCGAAGCTGGACGAGCTCCGGTCCATTCGGGACGGTGCCCGTGACTTCATCGCCAGTCTCCAGGCCCGGGAGCGGGAAAGGACCGGAATCGGGTCCCTCAAGGTGGGATTCAACAGGGTCTTCGGGTATTACCTGGAGATCACCAAAGCGAACCTGGAGAGGGCGCCTGAGGACTACGTTCGGAAGCAGACGCTGGCCAACGCCGAGCGCTTCTTTACCCCGGAGTTGAAGGAGTGGGAGGAGAAGGTTTTCGGGGCCGAAGACCGGATCCAGACTCTCGAAACGGAGCTTTTCGGCCGAGTCCGGGATGGGGTGGCTTCGGAGGTCGGTCGGATTCAGGATACGGCAGGGCGCCTGGCCAGACTGGACGTGTTTGCTACGCTGGCGGAGGTGGCCAGGGACCGGGGGTATACTCGACCCGAAGTGCATACGGGATTCGATATGGATATCCGGGAGGGCCGCCACCCCGTGGTGGAGACCATGATGCCCTCCGAGGAGTTCATTCCGAATGACCTCCAACTGAATGAGGAGGCCCGGATCATCATCCTCACCGGCCCGAACATGGCTGGGAAAAGCACTGTTCTGCGGCAGATCGGCCTCATTCAGCTCCTGGCCCAGATGGGGGCTTTCGTGCCGGCCTCCGCGGCCCGCATTCCCGTTTGCGACCGGATCTTCACCCGGGTGGGCGCCTCGGATTCCCTGGCCCGAGGACAATCGACCTTCATGGTGGAGATGAACGAGACGGCGGCCATCGTTCACGGAGCTACGGAGAAGAGCCTGATCCTCCTGGATGAGATCGGTCGGGGAACCTCCACCTACGATGGGGTGTCCATCGCATGGGCTGTTACGGAGCACCTCCACGAGTGGGTGGGGGCCAAAACGATCTTCGCCACCCATTACCACGAACTGACCCAACTTGGGGATCTGCTTCCCCAGGTCAGGAATCTGAACGTAGCGGTTCGGGAGGTAGGGGAGGACATCGTCTTTCTCCGGCGTCTCGAGGAGGGGGGGGCGGATCGATCCTATGGGATTCATGTCGCCCGTCTCGCGGGTCTGCCGTCCGGACTCCTGGAACGCGCCCGGGAGCTTTTGGTGGAGTTGGAAGGAACCCATTCCGGGGGTGGTCGCGGGTTGGGTCGGGGAGGGAAGCACAGGCCGGCATCGGAACCTCCCCTGGATCAGCTCTCCCTCTTTGCCCCGGAACATCCGGTAGTAGCTCGGTTGAGGGAGTTGGAGGTGGAGGCCCTTACGCCCCTGGAGGCTCTGAATCTCCTGGCGGTCTTGAGAGCCCAGGCCCTTGGTGAGGGGAGGGAAGAAGAATGATGGATGCGCAACGATGCGTCACCCAGTCTCCTGTCGGGGTCTCTCCCCAGCTTGGGGTCTCTCCCCAGCTTCGGCCCGTTTTAATCCATGGTCTGTCTCGAGTCGTGGCACTCTGGTCCGGACTTCTGATCCTCTCCGCTCTGTCGGCGGGCTGTGGGAGGGGGGGGGAAGTTGAAGAGCCCACCCCCCTCTATGGTGAGGTTCCCATCGAGTACCCCCTGGACCTCTGGGACGCGGACGTGGAAGGCCAGACCCTTCTCCGCGTCAGGGTCACCGAGACCGGGGGCGTGGACAGCGTGGAAGTCCTCGAGCCCAGCGGCTACCCGGCCTTCGATTCGGCAGCCGTCCGGGGGGCCCGCGAACTCCGGTACAGCCCTGCCCGCCGGAGGGGGAACCGTATCTCGGTGTGGGCCAAAGTCCCTGTCCACTTCACCAAGGGAAACCAATAGTTCCCGATGGCCCCTTTGGCCGCCAATAAGGAGGAAGCACCTTGAAAATCGCGGTCCTCATGGGAGGAACCTCCGGGGAGAGGGAGGTTTCCCTGGCTTCGGGGGTCCAGGTGGCCAGGGCGCTGAGGGAGGCCGGGCATGAAGTAGTGGGTGTGGACACCTATCGTGGTGTCCTTTCCGCCTCGGAAGAAGCCGCAATCCTGGACTCGGGTGTCCGAGATCCCCATCCCCCGGACAATGATGGGGACCTCCTCCGGACCGGGGATCTCGGGCTGTTCACCCGGGACCCGCTCCTCTCCGGCACCGAGGTGGTTTTCCTGGCTCTCCATGGCGGAAGGGGGGAGGACGGCACCATCCAAACCCTTCTCGATCTGGCGGGGATTCCCTTCGTGGGAAGTGACCGGGTCGGTTGTGCTCTGGCCATGGACAAGGACCTTTCCAAGCGGATCCTCCGGGACGCTGGTGTCCCCACACCGGATTGGATCACCGTTCAGGGGAGGGAGGAAGGCCAGGCCCGCCTGGGGGAGGTCGTCCGCCACCTGGGCCTGCCGGTGATCGTGAAGCCGCCTTCCGGCGGGTCCACCCTGGGGCTTTCCCTCGCTCGTGACCAGGCCGAGCTTCGAGAAGCTCTGACCCTGGCTTTGCAGTTCGAGGACCACGTCATGTTCGAACGCTACGTCCAGGGGCGGGAGCTGACGGTGGGGATTCTGGGGGATAAGACCCTTCCGGTGGGGGAGATCATCCCCGACCATGAGCTCTTCGACTACGAGTGCAAGTACCGCCCGGGAATGGCCCAGGAGCTTTTCCCGGCGGATCTGCCCCCGGAAGTGGCCAGCCATGTTCAATCCGATGCCCTGGCGGCCCACAAGGCTTTGAAGCTCAGGGACCTTTCGCGGGTGGACTTCATTCTGGACCCGGGCGGAACCCCATGGTGTCTCGAGGCCAACGCCCTCCCCGGCATGACTGGAAATTCCCTTCTACCCAAAGCCGCCAAAGCCGCTGGTATCACCTTTTCGGAAGTCTGCCATAGGTTGGCGGATATGGCTCTCAGGCGGGGGATAGCCCGGGGAAAGGGCTAGGAGCCGGAGCGGAACCGAAGCCGGAACCCCTGGGCTATGGGAGGGGTTTGACCCGTAGATTGGTTATCTTCGAAGATGGGCTCATCGGAGCCCCCACAGACCGTTGTTTGCACCAGGGCTGACCACGCGGATGTACTCCGGCACGACCCAGAACTCCTTCGGCTTCACCCTCACTCCTTGGGTGAAACGGCTCCTCATCGCCAACGTGGTGGTGTTCCTCATCACCATGGTGGATCAGGACTTCTTCTTCCGGTGGTTCGCCTTCGCGCCTTCCCGGGTCCTTACCCAACCCTGGGGCGCCTTCACCTACATGTTCCTCCACGGCGATCTGATGCACCTGTTCGTGAACATGTTGGTGCTCTTCTTCTTTGGCCCCCCGTTGGAGGCCCGTTGGGGCTCCTCGGCGTTCATCAAGTTCTACCTCGTCTGCGGATTGGGGGGGGTGGCACTGAGCTTCGTTTTTGCATCATCAGCCTGGATCGTCGGGGCCTCGGCGGCGATTTACGGCCTCATGCTGGCCTTTGCCATGAACTGGCCCGAAGCGCCGATCTACATCTGGGGGATCTTCCCGGTGAAGGCGAAGTGGCTGGTGGCGGCGCTCTTCGCGGTGAGCCTCATGAGTGCCTTCGGTGGGGGTGGCGGGAACATCGCCCATTTTGCCCACCTAGGGGGGATCATCACGGGATTCCTCTACCTGAAGAGCGACTGGCGCCCGGGGGAAGTGAAGAAAGGGAGGCGGACCGGGATCCGGGTCCGGCGCATGGCCATCGTACCCCGGGAGGATTCAAAAGAGGAGGCTGGCCGTGGAGATCCGCCGACCCGGGAGTGGACGGCCGAGGAAGGGTCCATACTCGATGAGGTCGATCGCATCCTGGACAAGATCTCGGCCGAGGGAATGACCTCCCTTACTCATGAGGAGAGAAGGACCCTGGATCATGTTTCACGGCGCCACCGGTCCAATTAGGAGTCCCATCCGACGTAGACCGACCTTAGAAATGCTCTCTGGGATGGGCCGCTTCCTGCGGTCCCGCCCATTTTTCACGACCTTCGACGGAATCGTACCATGCGCGTGACCCTTCCCGCCTCACGTTCTGCCGGGCTCATCGCCCTTTCGGTGTTCTTTTCCCTTTTCCTCGGTGCCTGCGCTTCGGGCCCGGCGCCCCTGCCGGCGCCGGTCCTGCCGGAGAATGCCCCCGGAGTTCCGGCGGCCGCTGGGGCAGCGGTGGCAGTGGTGGTACCCTCGGTCCCGGAAGCCATGCCGGTTCCTGAGTCGGATCCGGCCTTGGACACCGTTAGGGCGGGGCGCTTCGACAACGGGAAGATGTGGACCTTCGAATATCCGCCCCTCGAGTACCTGAGGAACACCTACGGGTTTTCCGCTGACGCCGAGTGGTTCCGGAAGGCGCATCTCTCTACCCTTCGACTTTCCAATTGCACGGCATCTTTCGTCTCCCCCAATGGTCTGGTCATGACCAATCACCATTGTGCCCGGGAGAGCATCGAGCAGGTGAGCCGGGAAGGGGAGGACCTCGTGGCCAACGGGTTCTACGCGGCCAGCCTGGAAGAGGAGCGGCCCATCGAGGACTACTATGCGGACCAGCTCATCGAGATCCGGGATGTCACGGACCGGGTTTTTGCTGCCCTCGAGGGCGTAACGGGTGTGGAGGCCCGGGGAGACCGGCGGGAGGGTGTGAGCGAGGAGATTATCGACGAAATCACCGAGGAGTTCGGTGGGGAAGATGCCGGGTACAACGTGGAGATGGTGGAGCTCTACGCTGGTGGCCGTTACTCCGTCTACATCTTCAAACGCTACACCGACCTCAGGATGGTGATGTCGCCGGAGCTTCAGGTGGCCTTCTTCGGCGGAGACTGGGATAATTTCACCTTTCCCCGTTACGACCTGGACATGAGCTTCTACCGGATTTACGACGAGAACGGTGAGCCGCTCAAGTCCGAGAACTACTTTCCCTTCAACACGGAGGGGGTGTCGAAGGGGGAACTGGTCTTCGTGATAGGAAACCCAGGGTCCACATCCCGTCTACAAACGGTAGCTGAACTGGAATACCGGCGTGACGTAAGCGACCAGGCCGTGGTGGACCTTCTCCGGACCCGGGCGGAGGCCCTTCAGGAGTACGCGGCAAGCCATCCTGAGGAGGCCAGGGAGATGGATTTGAGGAACACCATCTTTGGCTTTCTGAACCAGCTCAAGGCCTACACTGGAATCGTGGGCGGGCTCCACGATCCTGTAAAAATCGCCAAACGGAAGGACCATGAGCGGAAGTTCCAGGCCGCCATCGATGCAGATCCCGCGCTGAGGGCCGAATATGGGGATCAAATTCCCCGGATGGCGGAGCTGCAAGCCCAGAAACGGGAACATGCCGCCGCCCTCTCTTCCTCCCTGGCGCTGGGGCATCCCGAGCTGGGATCCTCCACGCTGGCCAGAGCTTTCGCGGCCTTCCAGTACCTCGCCGCCCAGAGCCAGGGAGCTCCCGCGCAGGTAGTGGATCAGATGCGGGAGGCGATTGTCAGCACCCCGGAGCAGCCACGGGAGATCAATGAGGCTCAACTTGCCCAACGGTTCCACGATTTTGTCAGGAATTTCGGGCCTGATCACTCCGTAGTTCAAGAAATCCTCCAGGGAAGGACCCCGGAGGGTTTGGCGGCGGTGATCATGGAGGGCTCGGCGCTGGCCGACTCCGCTTCGGCCGCGGCTGCCCTGGCAGCAGGGGGCCTCTCCATGGATGATCCGGCGATCCGTATCGTTCTCCCCATGGCTCAGGTTCTGGGACCGGCCCAACAGCTCCAGTCCACCGTGGCGGGAGAGGAAGCCGAGATCTCCCGGGCCCTGGGCAGGGCCTTTTTCGAAGTCTACGGGACCGACGTCCCCCCGGACGCCACCTTCTCACTGCGCATCGCAGACGGAGTGGTTGAGGATTACGAGTACAATGGGACCGTGGCTCCCGTTCATACGACCTTCTATGGGATGTACGATCACTACTTTTCCTACGGGGCGGGGAGTGACTGGGACTTGCCGGATCGCTGGCTCTCTCCTCCCCAGGGCTTCGACCTTTCCACGCCGCTGAACTTCATTTCCACCGCGGACATCATCGGCGGAAACTCGGGCTCCCCCGCCATTGACCGAAACCTCCGGGTCGTAGGCCTGATCTTCGATGGGAACATCGAGAGCCTCCCAGGGGACTTCATTTACCTCCCGGAGGAGAACCGATCCGTTGCCGTGGATGTCAGAGGCATTCTTGAAGCGCTTGAAGTCATCTACAGGGCCGACAGGATCGTGGAGGAGTTGAACGCCGGAGCTCTGGTCGGAAGGAAGGAGTAATCCTTGACCCTTTCCCCCCCCCTCTCTAGAATCCGGTCC
>JBDRDQ010000612.1:0-2842 GCA_043820695.1 Gemmatimonadota bacterium
TTCCCAACGAACCCGATGCCCCAATGGGCCCTGCTCAAAGGCTGGGGCGAGCCCCGGCTTGGCGAGCTCTGGCTTGAGACCGGCGTCCCTGGCACAGCCAGGAGAATGAAGCCAATGATCCCGAGCGTGAGTCCTTTGGAAGAGCTGAAACACAGCATCTCTTCCCCTGGTTTCCGGCGGAGCAGAAAAGATCTGGGAGGGCCCGTGCGATTCATTGGAGGCTCAGGCCAAGCTCATCGCTCAGTGCTCCAGCCATAGGTACTGGAAAGAGCCGCCCACCGTCCCCCGGAGCCCCCAAAATCATTGTCGCAAGGCAGAAGTTGAAGAACCTGAATCTCCCCGCAGGGAATGGGAAGATGAAGGAAGGTGTCTTTGTGGAGGTCGCCCCAACCCCGGCTGTCCCAAAACCAACCCACACTCAAGGGTCCGAGAAAAGTATTTTCCATCCGTTTTTCCCACTTCAGCATCTCCCACAGGTCACCGCAGGATCCATCGGGAAGCTTTGGAACACAGCTGGTGTTGATGCCGCTCCCATCCGTAGCGTTGAGGCCGGACGTCCTCCGCGTTTCGTTGATGATGGCAGCGGCCGCTCCTTTGTCTCCGCTACGGAAATGCCCCTCCGCCTTCAGGAGCCGCATCTCCGAAAGCCGGATCTCCGGCTGATCGTAGCGGCCAAAACCCCAGTATTCCCGCCCTCGAAGAATCTTGTACCAGGACCAACGCCAAGTCCCCCGTTCAGGCCTTTTCCAAGTGTTACCGACTTCATGAGCGGTGACCACTCCAAAATACCTACCTGGGTGGGTTCTTTGTTCCTCCAAGGTGCCACCCTGCGGAAATCGGTTGTCCGAGGTAACAATCAGTACGGGGTCACCGTTGGGAAGCTCGTGGCGCTTCTCTCCCAGACCCAGAGCCTCCCAGGCCTGGAAATCCCCGGCCTGATCAGCCATGCCGTATATGAAGTAGGCCATCTGGGACCAGTCGGAGTACGTTCCATGCCCAACCACATCCAAGGCCCACCCGTCAAAGGGATCGTAGTAGCCGACATAGTCCTCTGTGATCCCAGCATCCACATCAGCGATAACCGCGGTCCAATCCACCGACTCACGTTCAGATGGAGTCCGGGCCACGGAAGCACGGAACCGAGCTTTCATGGAGTGGGCGATTCGGGCCAGATGGGAACCGGTGACCTCGGCCTGCACCCACCCCTCCGGGAACGTCCAAGTCTTCCCGACGGAAAGATCGATCGCATCGTCGAAGAAACCTAAGGCTGCCTCCATCACATCGTTGTAGCCCACGAGTGCCGGATGAACAGGCGTCCCTGCTCCGCCTGAGAGGATTGTGGTTTCGTCCACAATGAACCCCCGGTCGAAGACGGTGGCGATGGTAGCGTGAGCGAGGCCCTGGACGAATCTCCCGAAGGCCCGGGCCTGGGCAAGCTCATCGGCAGTCAGATCCGCCTGAACGGACAGCAGCTCAAGGGATCGAAGGCCTTCTGCCGCCTGGGCGATAGCCCGGTACGACTCGAACCACGGGCGGGCCATGAATTCGTACTCGGCGTCTGAAATGGCATTTATGAAGGGAATTCTGGGGAGCCGCCCGTATTTTTCCATTCCCGAATTGGCCCAGGGCGAACTGTGCTGAAACGCGGCGTTGCTCAAAGCCAATCCGGCACTGAAGTAGCTGTAATTTCCATAGAACCAGGTATGGAATGACGTCGAGATGAGGGAAACAACATCCTCGGCCGAAGTCCGGATTCGACCAGGATCCGGATCGTTCGGGTTCATCACGTCCAGGTCGGCACACGTTCCCACTCCAAAGAGCAGAAACAAGCCGAACACGAAAGAAATGGAGCGGTGTCTAATTGGCCCGGATCCTCTAGAAGATGAACTCGATGGCAGCGGTCCAGGTCCGGAAGTTCGGGTATTGGAATCCGTCCACACGGGCCACGACAGCAGAGCCCGTGTCCCCACCGGCTCTTCCAACCTCCGGGTCGTACCCCCGATAGTCCGTCCACGTGAAGAGGTTTCGGCCCGTCAGGTTGAGGGCGACGCCGCTGAAGCTGTTCAGGCCGGGGATTCCACCAAGGAAGTCGGCACCAACCCGATAGCGCAGGGACACCTCCCGGAGTTTGGTATAGGTGCCGTCTTCGACGAAGACACTGCTAGGTCCCAAGCCACCCGTTGCACCGTACCACGCGTCGTAGTAGCCAAGAGGTTTCTTCTCATTCTCGGGAACATTGCTCTGATCGTAGGGACCCGTGTTCTGCCTGAGAAATCCCCATTGCAGCGGCTGGTTATAAACGTCAAAGCCGGCGCTACGCTGGATGAGTGCGTAGAGGGACAAGCCCTTCCAGTTCAGTGTGGTGGAGACGCTGGCATTATAGTCTGGCAAGGTGTTCCCCACCTCGCAGTACTGGGTTTGTTCTCTCGTTGACTCGTCGACGCAGTAGCCTCCGAATGGAGTGCCCCATTTCACAGTGTTACCGCCCACCAGCGGGCCGGCGGTGCCCCAATGCGGGTGGCTGAGGCCGGAACCGCCTGTCCACACGAGGAAACCGTCATCGTTGATCTCGAAGCCATCGCAGGAGAGGCCCACCGGAAGGTGGTCACAGCTGGTGGCCATGAGGCCCCCGAAAAAGGTCCCCACCTTCTCGCCAGGTCGGGCAAAAAACACTCTCCCCATCTGCTGGCCAGAAACACCGTAGACGAAAGGAGGCGCCGTCAACTCCGTGATCTCGGAGTCCGTAACATCGTAGACAAGCTTGGCCCTCCAGTTGAAGTCCGGCCCCTCAAACAGGCGAAGATCCAGGGTGGCCTCCCAGCTCTTGCTCTCGATAGTTCCC
>JBDRDQ010000613.1:0-6055 GCA_043820695.1 Gemmatimonadota bacterium
TTCACGGCGACCCGTGGGTGAATGCCGCCTGGCGCCAGGCTACCATGCCGGACGAGCCCCTGAGAAAACCCAACACCCGGGGGCGGGTGAGCTACTCGAAGAGCGAACCCGACACCAGGACGGTCCAGGTCTTCATCAACACCGACGAAAACCGGAGCTTGGATGGTCAGGGCTTCTCACCCTTCGGTGAGGTGGTGGAGGGGATGGACGTGGTGGACGCCCTCTACTCCGGCTACGGAGAGAGCCCGACCCGAGGGGGAGAGGGGGTCTACCAGGCCATGGCCATCGCCCGGGGGGACGAGTACCTGAACGAGGAGTTCCCTCTCCTGGACAGGATCGAGAGGGCGGTGGTGGAGGCGTCGGGGGGATAGAGGCTGCCCCATTTGCCGAGGCCTCAACCGCCGGGGTCACCCAGGATGTTCCCAATGTCCACTCGCCAGATGGAGCTTCCTCTGGGAATCTCGCTCTCGAAGGTGATGTAACGACCGTCGGGGGAGAGTCGGAAATACCAAATGCTCTCATGGACATCAGCCGACACAAGTACCGGGGGTACGTCCGGATCCAGAGAAATGAGCCAGACTCCCGCTCCCCACAGATCGTCCCCTCCCCAGTTTCCACCTCCCAGGAAACGATGGCTGTCGGGCATCCATTGACCAATTTCCCCTCCCTCTAGCATCAAGGGCTCACCCACTACTTCGCCAGTGTCGCCTACTTCCACGACCAACACCCCGGATTTGGCGGGCGGCGGAGGTATGTACGTCATGGCGAGCCGGCGACCGTCCGGGGACCACATGGACTGACCATGCCCTCGTGGACTCAGCAACCCGGGCAGAGTCAGGAGGAGTCGTGCCTGATCCTCGCCGGGCTGGGCAAGGTAGAGGGATGCCTCTTGTCCAACGTTCCGGCTGAAAGCGACCCGGTTCCCGTGGACGGCGACCTCAGGTGGATCTCCCTCGACCGGGAAGGTCCAGAGGAGCCTGGGAGTGCCCTCCGGATCGGCCGCCAGGAGCTCGTAACCGCCGTTTCGGTGGATGCCGTAGAGGAAGACGGCGCCGTCCCGCATAAAGGTGCCTCCCGATCCCCTAATCCCCCACCGACGCCAGTAAGAATAACCAGGGGGCTGGGGGCCTTCATCCAGCTTCCGGGCACTGTCTCCCCTGATGTCGTAGACCCATGCCTCTCGGGGGCCCTCTTGTGGATCCTTGAAGAACAGAACGTGTTCCCCGTCACCGGAGAGAATCGGCCACCCCTCCACGGGAGGTCCCGGGAGAGGCACCTGGCGCATCGGGCTTCCATCCAGAGGAGCCAGCATGTAAATGGGTTGGCCGTTCAGGTTGGTGCTGAAGAAGACTTCCGTTCCATCGGGATTCCAGTCCAGGGGTAGGTCATAGCCCCACGCCTCGTTCAGCCGTCGAACAGGCCCCCCGGCCACGGGGAGCACGCGGAGCGGATTCGCGATGTCCACCCGGACGGCAAGGAGCCGTCCCGGGGAGTCCGTGAACCCCACAAGATCGAAGGGCTCCGGGAGGTGGACCCGGGCCAGCCGTTGGCCCTCGACGGTGGACACTTCATAGCTCTTTCCCTCGTTCCCTTCGGAGGGGATTCCACGGAAGAGGTAGCGGGCATCCGGGCTGAGGCGAACCATGTTGCTCCAGGCCGAGAGCCGCTCGGGGGTGCCGCCCTCTACAGGGATCCGCATGACCACCAACTCCTCGGCTTCGATTCCAGGCAAGTGAAGGAAGTAGAGGAAGCGACCTTCGGCTCCCCATCGTATCGATCTGATCCAGCCAGGGAGCGTGATGACGGTCCGGGCGATTCCGCCGGTACTTGGCAGGACTCGGAGGCTGCTGCTGCGGTCCGTGGAGGCATAGGACTCAGAGTTCGCGAAAGCTATCCAACGGTCGTCGGGGGAGACTGAAAGCTCGTAAGCTTTCTCGAGGCTCACCTGCCTCGGGGGGCCTACCTGACGGCCGTCTTCCGGGGAGATCTGCATTCTCATGACGTACCCCCCGGGCCCGGGATTCTGATCCAGGCCCGCCCCGTCAGGGCGGTTCGACAGAAAAGCGATGGCCTCCCCTGACGCAAACCACTGGGGCTCATCGTCGAAGTACTGTCCATGGGTGAGGCGCACCATCTCGCCCCCATCCACCGGAGCGAGCCATATGTTCACGCGCTCGGCATCCTCGAGGGCACCGAAGACGATCCATTTACCGTCAGGAGAAAGGGACGGGCTTCTCATGTCATTGGGGCCGCCCACTCCCGCAACCAGCCGAAGGGAGTCCGTCCCGAGCAACCGCTCGAACCGGGGCTCCACCTCCGGAACTGAAAGCTGGGTCCGGGTTTCCTGGGCACCAGCCGCGGCGATTCCTCCCAACGTCGGCGCGAGTAGCATCACTAAAGCTGCTGGAATGCCTCGTCGTCGGTCCCCCCGACAACAATGGGCTAAAACGAAGCCAGCGCAGGCGAGCACGACGGCCACGGCGCTTGCCAGTACCAAAATGCCGAGGATTCGCAGGGCGAACGTTGTGAAGGGATCGGGAGTTGCCAGATTCTGGGCGATGATTCGGATGGTGTCAGACATGGAGTCCTCCCGGAGGTGGACCGGCCGCTTCCGGATGCCCGCGCCCGATCCGAGGAATACCGCGCTCGTCTCACCTGAGCCGTAACAAGGAGGGTGCCAGAGTTCCCGACCCTCTGAAATCCATGTACCTCAGGGATTCCTGCTGGAGCCGACCTGAGGTTCTGGTTTCAGATCGCTACGTCCGGGTAGCAAATCGTTACGCTGGACCCTCCGCCACCCTCCCCCGAGGTCGAGTCGGCGCGACGTTGAATCCCGACTACTCAGGAAGCTCCAGCCCGTGTTTCTCGATGATCCGATCCAGACGGGTCCGAGAGATCTTCAAGACCTCGGCAGCCCGGCGCTTCACTCCGCCCGCCTCCTTCAGCACTCTCTGAACGTGCCGAGCCTCCACCGCCTCCAGGCTGTCGTCCTGAGGCCCTTCTCCCTCCCGACCCAGCCGGGCGGCTCCCAGGTTGAAGTGCTCCTCTCCCAGGTAGGGTCCCCGGGCCAGGACCAGGGCCCGGGTGAGGGCATGCTCCAGCTCCCTGACGTTTCCGGGCCAGTCATATGTTTTCAGGACCCGGAGTGCGGAGTCGGAGACACCCTTCACCTCCTTCCCCAGATCCCGGGCGATCTTTCCCAGGAAGTGGTCCACGAGGAGGGGGATGTCCTCCCTTCGCTCTCGCAGGGGAGGAACCCTTATCTCAACGACCTGAAGGCGAAAGAAGAGATCCGCCCTGAAACGGCCTTCCCTGATCCGTTCTTCCAGCGGAGTTTGGGTGGCAGCCATCACCCGGGCCGTCGTTCGACGGGTCATTTCCCCACCCACTGGAAAGAACTCCCCCTCCTCCACGACCCGCAGGAGCTTGGATTGGAACTCCGGGGTCGTGTCCCCGATCTCGTCCAGGAAGATGGTCCCGTCCCCGGCCAGCTCGAAGTAACCCCGACGTGGTCCTACGGCTCCTGTGAACGCTCCTCGCGTGTGCCCGAACAACTCCGATTCCAGGAGGGTCTCAGGGATAGCAGCACAGTTCACACCGATGAACGGCTCATTGGCCTGGGTGGAGCTGTGGTGGATAGCCCGGGCGATCCGCTCTTTTCCCGTCCCCGTCTCTCCGGTGACAAGGACCGTCGCCCGGTTTCCGGCCAGGACCCCGATGAGCTTGTAGATTTCGATCATGGAGGGGTGCCGGCCAACCAGGCGGTGCGGGTCGTCGTCACCTGAGATTCTCCGGGGGAGAGGGTCCGATTTCTCGCGTCGGTCCCGGTCGTGGAAGCACCGGTTCAGGAGGTGGTCGAGGCTCCTCAGGTCCAAGGGCTTCACCAGGTAATCGTAGGCCCCCGCCTTCATCGCGCTTACGGCGCTTTCCATGCCCTCGTGAGCCGTGATGACGATGACGTCGGCGTCCGAGCCCCGCCGGACCCTTCGCAGGAGCTCGAGGCCATCCATTCCGGCCATCCGGACGTCTGTGATCACCAGCGCGGGCTCGAAGGAATCCAGTAGGTTCAGAGCCCTTTCCCCGTCCTCAGCTGTCCGGACTTCATATCCCTTCCGCCGCAGGTGAATCTCGAAAGTCTCCCTGATGGAAGCATCATCGTCCACCACGAGAATTCGGCGGCTCATGGCGATTCTTCCTTGCCCGCATGGGCACGGCCGGGCAGCGGTGATTCGTACTTGGGCGGTCGAGGCTCCGACTCCGAAGCCGCCCGATGAAGAGGGAGTTCGACTACAAACGTGGCGCCTTTCCTGTGAGTGCCCCCGGCCCCATCCAATTCCAACTTCCGGCTCGCCTCCATGTCTCCGGCCGGTTCCAGATGGATCCTTCCCTGATGCTCCTGAACCGCCAAGCGGGCGACGGCCAACCCGAAGCCGGTGCCGTCTTTCTTGGTCGTGACGAAGGGCCGGAAGATCTGCTCCCGGACGTCCTCCCCCACGCCCGGTCCTTCATCTCTCACCCTGACCCGAATGATTCCTTCCGATTCCGCTCCGCTGGGGTTTTGAGTCGTGACTTGAATCATCCCACCCTCGGGCATGGCCTCCTCAGCGTTCACCAGGAGGTTGATGAAGACACCCTTTAGCTCCTCCGGATCAGCCAGCACCCCGTCCTTCGGTGCGTCCAAGTTCAGTCCGACCTCAACGTTCCGGGCGGCCAGCTGTCTCTCGAGCAACTCCACCGCATCCCGGATGACCCCGTGCACGGAAGTCTCGATCCGTTCCGGCGGATGGGTCCGGGCCAGGTCCAGGATCTTGCGTACCGCGGCCTCCAGGTGGGCGACTTCCCTGAGGCAGATTCCGAGGGACCGAGTGGACATTTCGGACATGCCTTCCGCCTCGGCTTCCTCTTCCAAACCCTGGAGATTGAGCTTGATGGAGGTAAGGGGGTTCCGAATCTGATGGGATACGTTGGAGGCCAGCTCTCCCATGACGGCCATCTCCCGGGTCTCCTCTACCCGCTTCAGCATCTGCTTGACCTGCCCCACCATGAGGCCGAATGCCTCGGAGAGCCTCCCGACCTCGTCGGGACCCGGGGGTGGAAGGGGTGGGTCCAGATCCCCCTTTCCCACCCGTTCCGAGGCCTCGGTCAGAGCTTCCAGAGACGCCGTGGTCCGACGAATGGTCACCAGGAAGGCGCCCCCCACGACCGCAGCCAGGAGGAGAACGATGAGAAGATCCCCTTGCCTGGCGGTCCGAAAAGGTGGCGCGAACTCCTCCAATGTCGTCGTGGAGATGACCGTCCAGGGAGGTTCCTGGAGGCTCACGAAGGAGGCGATTCGGGTGGAATCGCCTTCCTGGAAGCTGAAACTCCCATGGTCCGACGTCAGCGTACCTGGATTCACGTCCCAGGCACCGGTTCCCAGGAGAGCGGAGAGCGGCTGGCGTACGTACTGTCTGCTCGGGTGGTGAAGGATCTCACTTCCTTCCCGGTCCATCACCACCGTGTACCCGGAGCGCCCGAAGGCCCCCTCGAGGGTTTCTCCAGGAAGCACGACGCGTAGGTGCACCTCGGCCACCAGTGTTCCGACCCTCTCTCCGTTCTCGAGGTTGAGGACGGGTACTAGGAGCCGTCCCGTGGGAGAAACATCCGGATCTTCCAGGCCAAGAGGAACCCCCGGTAAAGTGCCGAGGGCATCGTCTCCAAGGGAGAAGACCCTCTGCCCACTAAGGTCCCGCAGCTCGATCCGTCGATAGGATGGCCCGAACAGTGCCCAGGCGTCTGAGAGGTAGTTCTCAGCCCGACGGAGGGCCGAATCCGGGGGGAGCGTGGCCCCACCGGAGTAGGCCTGGTAGAGCCGCTGGGTCTCGGCATTCTCCGCCAGAAGGAGGAGCTCTGAGAGGCGAAGCTCGAAACGGTCTGTGAGGTCGGATGCGGTTTGTTGGGCGATTGCCGAGGTCTGGGCCTCGATCAACCCACGAACCGCCCTCATGGACCGGGCGTAGCCGACGATCCCCAGGAGGAGAATCGGTACCACACCCAGGCCCAGGAAAAGAGCCAG
>JBDRDQ010000614.1:0-11956 GCA_043820695.1 Gemmatimonadota bacterium
TCGAGCCGGGTGTACACGGCGCCGAAATGGTGCGCCACATGCGCCTGGAAGGCCTGCTGTTCGACCTGCACCTGGTCCACCCGCTTGCGCACCTCGGCAAGACCGCCTTCGACCTGATCGAAGCGACCGTCCACCCCGTCAAATCGGGTGTGGACCTTCTGCAGCTCTTCCGAGATGAACTCGCGCAGCTCAGCGATCTCGGCAGAGGTCATTGGAGAGACAGCCTTTCGACGGAGGTGGTGGTGGACGTTTGAACCTACACCGTGCTCCGGGTCGGGACCATGTCTGGTTGGGACGATGATGGCGTCCTCAGGCGAAGGCCTCCACCCGGGCCCGGGCATCCGCCAGAACTCTCGCATGCCCATTTGACGCGCGGGGGGCGACAGCATAGGGTACTTGTGCGCCGATCATGGTGCGTCTGGGAGGCTGCAATGAACGAGAAAAGGAGCACCCCCAAAAGGCACATTCCCGAAGACTGAACGGTAACGTAAAGAAGATGGGAGAAAAGTCATGGACACGATTCTGCGAATCGACGTCGGCGCCGCCGGCGGACCGAAAGCCGTGCCGACCCCCGTGGGCGACTACGCGGGCCTCGGCGGGCGGGGCCTGACTTCGGCGATCATAGCCACCGAGGTCCCGGCCGACGCCCATCCCCTCGGGCCCGAGAACAAGCTCGTGATCGCGCCGGGGCTGCTGTCGGGCACCGCGGCTCCGATGAGCGGCCGCCTCTCCGTGGGCTGCAAGAGCCCGCTGACCGGGGGCATCAAGGAGGCCAACTCCGGCGGTCAGGCGGCGCTGCTGCTGGCCCGCCTCGGCTACGCCGCCATCGTGCTCGAGGGCGCGCGCCAGGGCGACGAGCTCTACGTCGTTCGCATCAACAAGCACGGCGTCACCATCACCGCCGACAAATCCGTGCGCCGCGCCACCAACTACCAGCTCATGGACAAGTTCCTCGGCGAGTACCGCAAGAAGGGCGCAATGATCTCGATCGGCACGGCCGGCGAGATGGGCTACGCCAACTCGACCGTCTGCATCACCGACATCGAGGGCCGCCCGACCCGCCATGCCGGACGCGGCGGTGTCGGCGCGGTGATGGGATCGAAGGGCATCAAGGCGATCATCGTCGATGCCGGTGGCGCCAAGGTGCGCAAACCCGCCAACCCCGGGGCCTTCAAGGCCGCGAGCAAGGCGTGGGCCGAGGGCCTGGCGAAGCATCCGGTGACCGGCGAGGGCCTGCCTGCCTACGGCACCAACGTGCTGACCAACGTCATCAACGAGGCCGGCGCGCTGCCGACCCGCAACTTCTCCACCGGCCAGTTCGAGGGCGCCTCGAAGATCAGCGGCGAGACTCAGGCCGAGATGGAGATCGCCCGCGGCGGCAGCGCCACGCACGCCTGCCACAGCGGCTGCACCATCAAGTGCTCGGGTACCTTCGTCGACAAAGACGGCAAGTACGTCACCAAGCAGGTCGAGTACGAAACCGTTTGGGCCCACGGCGCCAACTGCGGCATCGACGACCTCGACGTCATCGCCGAGCTCGATCGGCTCGACGACGACTTCGGCCTCGACACCATCGAGATGGGCGCCGCCATCGCCGTGGCAATGGAAGCTGGCGTGGCCAAGTTCGGCGACGGCAAGGCCGCCATCGAGCTGCTGCACGAGGTCGGCAACGGCACGCCGCTCGGGCGCATCCTCGGTTCGGGCGCGGCGACGACGGCCCGTGTGTTCGGCCTCGAGCACGCGCCGTGCGTCAAGGGCCAGGCGATGCCGGCGTACGACCCGCGCGCCGTCAAGGGCATCGGCGTCACCTACGCGACCTCGCCCATGGGGGCCGATCACACCGCCGGTTACGCGGTGGCGACCAACATCCTCAAGGTCGGCGGCGACGTCGATCCGCTGAAGGCCGAGGGGCAGGCCGCGCTGTCGAAGAACCTGCAGATCGCCACCGCCGCGATCGACGCCACCGGCATGTGCCTGTTCGTCGCCTTCGCGGTGCTCGATCAGCCGGAGACCTTCCAGGCCCTCGTCGACCTGCTGAACGCCTATTACGGTTGGGACCTCGATGCCGACGGCGTGGCCGCCTACGGCCGAAAGATCCTCGCCTTCGAGCGCGACTTCAACGAGCGCGCCGGATTCACCAAGGCCGACGACCGGCTGCCGCGCTACTTCAAGCGCGAGCCGCTGCCGCCGCACAACGTGACCTTCGACGTGTCGGACGCCGAACTCGATTCGGTGTTCGAGTAAGGATGGGAGGCCGGGCCCGGCCCGGGCCGGGTCCGGCGGTTTCCGGGAGAAGAACGGGTAGATGCCCGAGGCGCCGATCCTTCGCGTGACCATGTCGCGGCCCGCATTCAAGGCGCTGCTTCAGCGCGGTGTCGGCATTCCCGACGGCAGCGGGGGGAGCGTGCGCGAGTTCCTGCAGGGGACACTCGGTATCGATGCAGCCTATGTCGAGGAGAAGTTGCAGACGGTGTTCCTCGATGGCCATCCGGTTGACGACTTCGACGGCGCCGTGGTGCGGCCAGGCGCGGTGCTTGCGCTGTCCGGCGCCATGCCGGGGCTTGCCGGCGCTACCATGCGCCGGGGCGGATTCTATGCCCGCATGCGCGAGGGCATAACCCACGCGGGGACCGACACTGCAGACGGGGGCGGCGAAAGAGGCGTCGTCGTCGTCAAGCTGTTCAACCGGCCGCTCGCGGACCTCGCCGAAACCCTGGCGGCCCGCCCGCTGCTGGCGCCCGCCGGCGCAATCGACGACCTGGATCCGGAGGCGGCCGACGGCGATTGGGTTCGGCTGGCCGTGACCCTGGCCTGACGGAGGCGGACGTGACCATCGTCGTCAAATGCTTCGCGTCGCTCGCCAGCTTTCAGCCAGCGGACGCCGAGGCCTTTCCCATCGCCGCCGGCGAGACGGTGGCCCAGGTCATGGCCAGGCTCGGCATCCCCGAAGGTGGCGCGGCGTTGATCTTCGTCAACAACGTCCACCGGACGCTGGACACGGTCCTGAAGAGCGGCGATACGGTCGGGTTCTTCCCGCCCATCGGCGGGGGGTAACCCTTGGGAAGAACTGAAACTTCCGAACGAATCCCCGGCCTGGGCCTTTCCTTCACTCGATCGTTGGACCGCCTCGGCCGGCGGCCGGGTCGTGCCTTTCTCCTTCTCTTCGCCTTCTCCTTCTCCATCCAAGGATTCTTCCTGACGAAAGTCCCTCAGGGACAAATCCGGCCCAACACCAACTGGGAGCTGCCCGCCATCGCCGTGTCCCTGGCAGAGCGGGGAGCCTTCGCAGACCCGTACGCGCTCCCCACGGGTCCCACCGCGCACCTTGCCCCCATTCCGCCAGCCATCTTCGGCCTCTCATACAGGCTATTCGGACTCAACCTTCTGGGGGGCTATGTCGGCTGGTTGGTGAACATGACCGTCTCTGCTGCGGTCTGGGGGATGCTCCCGTGGCTGGCGGGGGCCGTGGGATTGGGTGGGGGGGTCGGGGTGTTGGCCGGATTCGTGGGCGCCATGATTCCGAAATGGGCGGGGCACGGGGAGAACCTGGCGGGCCCTGGCCATGGGGCTCTTGATGGTGGCCTTCGTCCGCCGTTGGAGGTCGGGGCGAGGCTCCGGGGCCGGCGCCTTCCTGCTTGGGATCGGCAGCGGCGTGGCGTTTCACGCCCAGCCGGCCCTGCTTCCGGTGGTCCTGGGGTGGATGGCCTTCGAGCTGTGGTGGCGAAAGGACCGGGGCAGGTGGCTCCACTCCGGGCTCCTCATCCTGGGAATTGTGCTGGCTTGCCTTCCCTGGGGGTGGCGGAATTACCGGGCTTTCGACGCCGTGTTCTTCATCCGGAGCAACCTGGGGCTGGAGCTTCGCATGGGGAACCACGAGGGTGTCGCCGCCACCTTCGACCTCATGGACAGGCGGGGGGAGCGGTACATCCACCCCCGGGCCCTGGAGAGCGAAGCCCGGAAAGTCCAGGAAGTGGGGGAGGTGGAATACATGCGGGGTGCAGGACGGGAGGCTCTGGACTGGATGTGGGAGAACCCTGGCGAGTTTGCGAAACTGACGGCTTCCCGGATTGCGCACTGGTGGTTGGGGCCCCTTGACCACCCACCGGGTGCATTTCTGGTGACGCTCCTCACCCTGCTGTCTGTGGTCGGGGTGTGGCTCGCATTCCCCTCCATGGCGGTCCCGGAACGGTGGGCGATCCTGATCCCTCTCCTTACCTTCCCCCTGATCCACTACGTCGTGGCCTACATGCCCCGGTATCGAGAGCCCATCGACTGGATCTTCTTTCTGCTGGCGGCAGCAGCGATCCGGAACGCCGGGGGGTGGTCTAATCCCCGAAGGTCGGTCCAGCCGGACTGACCTTCAGGTGCGGTCTCGGGGGCAGCCTCCGCCGAGGAGGTTCGTTGGAGTGGCGGCCGTGTTTATGAGGTCTCGGAAAATCTCGTCCTTCCTCCGGCCTTCTACGGTATCGGCCTTTTCTTCAGGCATGCTTCTCTCTCCCTATCTGGGGAAAGGAGAAGATCACGGTAAAAGTCAGGGTGGAACCTGAAGACAAGTTGAGCAGCGGAGGAGGCTAGCGCCTTCCTGAGCCCTCTTGTCACGCCCTTTCCAAGGTTGGCCCTAGAAACTCCGAGACATCTTCTGGTGAACGGTTTCGCTACTCTCCACCTCGTGCGTCCTGAAGGCTGAAAGAAGGCTCAAGGGGCGTTTTTGTACCGCACCCGGCCCACGGTTACACTCTGGTTACAATCTGGCATAAAAGAGGCCCCCCGAGGAATCCCCGAGAGGCCCAAAAACCTTGTGTTTATTGAATGAGCCGGGTGGGGCTCGAACCCACGACCTACGGATTAAAAGTCCGTTGCTCTACCAGCTGAGCTACCAGCTCGACGAGGTGGTTTGGCCTCGGCAGGAAAAGGATAACACCGCTGGGGCCCAACTGGTACCGGTTTTGGGCGAGCCGCTCAGCCTCGAGGCTCCCCTAGAACCCCACCGATCCTGTCCAGGAGCACATCCCTTTGAATGGGCTTCCTCAGGTAGTCGGCCGCGCCCATTTCCCGCCCTCTGGCTTCCACGTCGGGAGAGGGCTCCCCCGTCAGGAGAATCACGGGCGTGTCGATCCCATGCTGGTGCAGGATCTCCAGCAGCTTGAGGCCATCCAGATTGGGCATGTGGATGTCCGACAGGATCAGGTCCACCGACTCCGCGCCCAGCTTCAACAGCGCCTCACCCACATCGGAGGCCTGGACCACCTGGTAGCCCGCCTTCGACAGGATCTGGTCCAGGAGAAACCGGGTTCCCTCCTCGTCCTCGACGACAAGAATCGACCTCTGGGCCATCAGAGGCCCGTCTGCCCCGTGGTCGTCATCCCCCTCGGCCTCGAGGCTGAGGCGGTCCGTCCCCCTCAACTCGCTATCGCCCTCGAAAACCAGGGCGCTCTCCTCGAGCAGGACCTGGCGATAGACATCCTCAACGGGGAAGATCAGCTCTCGAATTTTCTGGATCCCGTGGTCGCCGACCATGAGGTCTCCTCTGGCCCGGGCAAAATCCCTGAGCTCCGCGATGGGCCGTCCGTCCCGAATCAACTCGGACATTCGTAGACCCACCGGGATCACCTCGAAAACCCCCTCCTGGCCCCGATAGCCGGTACCCCGGCACGAGGAGCACCCGACCGGATGGGCCACGGCCGTGGGGATGTCCGTGGTGAATGCCTCGAGAAGGGCCACCTCATCCGGAGAAATCGGTCGAACCTCCCTGCAATCAGGGCAAAGACGCCTCAGTAGCCGTTGGGCCACGACGCCGATGAGGGCATCGGCGATCCCCGAGCGGTTCACTCCAAGCCGTTCGAGGCGAAAGATAGCCGTGGCGGCATTGGAGGAATTCATGGACGTGAAGGTAAGGCGACCGGATTGGCTGAACTCCACGCAGGCCCTGGCCGAAATCAGGTCCCTGATCTCCCCCAGGAACAAGGCATCCGGCTCCTCCTCAATGGCTTGCTTCAGAAGTAGTCGGGCACTGGAATCGGCCCGGACTTCCTGTTGTTTCGCGAAAGGGATCTTGTGCTCAATGGGGTCTTCAACCGTCACCAGGGTCTTGTCCGCATCGGCTACGGCTGAAAGAAGTGAGTAGATAGTGGTAGTCTTTCCGGAACCCAACGGCCCAACGAAAAGGACCAGGCCTTGGTCCCGATTCGCCAGCTCGATTAGTGTCCCGGCCTGGCCGGGCGAAAGGCCCACGTCACCCAGAGGTGTGGCTTCCGCCGAAGGGTTCAACACCCGTACCGACAGGTTCTCGAAGGCCGTCGTGGGAGCGGTGGAGAGACGTAGCTTGATCACTTCTCCATGAAGCAGGATTTCCAAAGCCCCGGTCTGGGGGGTCCGTTTCTTGGCCACGTCCATACCCGAGAGGGCCTTGAACCGGGCAACCAACATCCTCCCCGTTTCCAGTGGCAGTTCTTGGAGGTCGTGGGCCCTTCCTCCGATGTTGGCCTTTGCCACGGCCCCCGATCCCCGGGGCTCGATCGAGAGGCCGAACGCCCCCTCCGCCACCGCTTTGGTGAGGAGGGCCATTGCTAGTTGTGCTAGGGGGTGCCCTTTGCCCGGATCCTTCTCCGGGTCATAGGCCCGGGCCTCCTTCCCGGACCGGCGGTCCTCCTCCGGGAGAGCTTTCTCCGGAGATTCCGGTGGGCGCTCCTCATCGACGCCTTCCGGCCCCTCAGACCTCAATACCCTTCTGAGGGCCCCAGGCGAGGCCAGGAGAAGGGCCAGCTGTTTCCCTCTGGGGATGGCGTGTTCCAGATCCTCCAGGAGTTCCCAATCGAACGGATTGCTCAGTACGACGGTCTGTCGTGACCCCATGCACTTCAGTGGCACCACCAGTTTCGCCTGGCAGAACCGCCTCGAGAGGAGCTTGAACTCTACGTCCTCCTCTTCGATTCGAACCACGTGGGGAACGCCGCAAAACTCACTCAGCCTCTCCGTGAGCTCTTCCTCGGAGATCGGGGCCTTTTCCACCCATTGGAAGAGACCGAGGGGGCCGCCCTCCACCAGCCCCGGAAGGTCATCCACTCCCAGTCGCTCACTCAGGTTGGAGACGAAGTCTCGGAACGAAGCGTTCGGTCTCCCCGAAAACCCCTGCTCTCCGAGACTCCTGTTTCCGTCGCTGGCCAATGACTACCTCCGATTCATCCACCACTCGTCCCTGAGGATCGAGACCTTCCGGGTCACCTCCCGGCCATTAACGGACATGACCACCGTGTACTCACCTATGGGAGCGGGCGGGTTGCGGCTTCCTCCCCTGAATCCCTGAGCTCCGGGGCGGGCCGGCGGCTGCGCCGCGCCGGCCGCTTGCTTGCTCATGTCCCAGGATATCTTGTGGAATCCAGCCTCGCCGGCGCCTTCCACGGTTGCGACGGCCACGTTCCCTTGGTAGACGGTGAAGGTGACGCCAGCACCGACATCACTCTGGAGCCAGTAGTAGAAGGGAATCTCAGCGGGCTCACTCTCACCGTTGAAGTTGTCGGAGGCGTAGTTGCCCATGTCGGCCCCGATCCACCTGACCTTGGACTCGGGTTGAAAGAAATAGGCCTCTTGCCCAAGGGTCTCCAGGTTCACCTCGGCCAGGGGGCTGATGTCGGCGATGTATATGCCCCGCCCGTGGGTGGCCACGATAAGGTCGTTCTCCCTCGGGTGAATTTTCAGGTCGTAGATGGGCTGGGTGGGAATGTTGTTCTTCATGCTGGTCCAGCTTTCTCCTCCATCCACCGACACAAACGTGGCAAAGTCCGTCCCCACGAAGAGAAGATTCGGATTCTGATGATGCTCCCGGATGACGTTGATGGGCTCTTCCGGAAGGTTGTTGGAGATGTCCGTCCAGCTCTCCCCAAAATCCGTGCTCTTGTAGACAAACGCCCGGAAGTCGTCCCGCCGCATCCCCGTATAGGAGATATAGGCTGTTCCCGGATCGTGGTGGGAGGCCTCCACTCGGCTCACCCAGTACTCGGGATTCCCGGGAATGTTGTCATTCACCAGCGTCCAATTCTCTCCACCGTCCCGGGTAACCTGAATGTTGCCGTCATCGGTCCCCACCCAGATGAGGCCTGGCTGAAGGGTGGACTCATCAATGGTGGTGATGGTGGCATACTGAATGTTGCCGTCACCGCCCTTGCCTGTGACGAGGGTCGCCGGATCGGCCTTGGTCAGGTCGTCGCTGATGACTTCCCAGCTCTCCCCCATGTTCGGGGACCTGAGAAGCTTGTTGGCAGCGTGAAAGACCACGTTGCAGTCGTGCGGGGACACCAGAATGGGAGCATTCCAGTTGAAACGGAGCTCGGGATCCTGGTACCGGATGCTCTTTGCCTCACCGGTCCAGAGGTCTCGCCGGGAGAGAGGCCCGAACTGGCTCTCGTTGAACAGGTACCGGTTAGTGCAGGTCTCGAACTCGTTGTACATCCCGTCCCCGCCACCGACCCGGAGCCAATGCTCGTAGCGAATTGGCCCTCCGGCGGGGTTGGTGCTGGGTCCCAGGTGGGATCCATTGTCTTGTAGCCCACCGGCCACCCGGTAGGGATAGGACATGTCGTAGCCCACCGCATAGAGCTGGGCGAGGGACTGGTTGTCCGGATGGTACCAGTTCTCTCCTCCGTCCCAGGTCACACCCATGCCGTGGTCGTAGCCCAGAATCATGTGATCAGAGTTCTCGGGATCGATCCAGAGGGCGTGGTCATCACCGCCAAAGCCAAAGGTGCCACTCTGCCAGGTCTGCCCTCCATCCCGGGTCCCGTAGGTACCTACGGAAAGGACATAAACGGCGTCCGGGTCATTCGGATCCACGACGATCTGCCCGTAATAATAGGCCGGGGCCCCTCCGATGGGTTGGTCGTCAGGGTTCACCTTCCTCCAACTCGCTCCAGCGTCATCTGACCGGTAGATCTCCCCACCGATCATGCCACGGCTGGGCTGGTGGCTCATCAACTCCTGATAACGCTCCTCGTCGGACACCCCCTCTTTGTTGGCATTTTCTACCGTCAGGTAGACGATGTTCGGGTCTCGCAGGTAGATGCCGACGCCGATTCGTCCCAGCATTCCCTGGGGAAGCCCGTTGGTGAGCTCCTCCCAGTTGTCCCCGCCATCGGTGGTCTTGTAAACCCGGCTCCCTGGGCCGCCAAGATCGTACGACCAAGGCACCCTGACTTTGTCGAAGGTCGTGGCATAGAGGACGTCGGGGTTCGTGGGATCCATGGCCACGTCCACAACGCCCATCGTCTTCCCTCTAACGACCGGAGCCAGGAGCTGATCCCAGCTGCCGCCGCCGTTGGTGGATCTGTAAAGGCCCCGCTCCGGGTTCTCCGAATAGAGGTGTCCCAGAGCAGCTACATACACGATATCCGGGTCGGAGGGGTGGATGACGACGCGCCCGATGTGGTGGGACTCGGGCAGCCCAACGTTCGTCCAGCTTTCTCCGGCATCGGTGGACTTGTAGACCCCGTCGCCCCAGTAGGTGCTTCTCGAGTTGTTGGCTTCACCGGAACCCAGGTAGAGGATGTTGGGATCGGAGGGGGCCACAGCTATATCACCGATGGAGTAGACCGCCTCGTTCTCGAAGAGAACTTCGTAAGTGAGGCCATGGTTCTCGGTCTTCCACAGATGGCCGGAACCGGTCGCCGCGTAGAAGGTCCCCGGCAGCTGGAGGGGAACGGCCAAATCCACGAAACGCCCACTTTGCCGGGTGGGTCCGATGCTTCTGAATTTAAAAACCGCTAGTTGGTCTTCTGAGAGCGTCTGGGCCTGAGCTGTGGTCGGCAGCAGCCCAAGCGCCATGGCGGCGAAGAGGGCCGCCAGGCCAAAGAATCGTCTACGATACTCCATGGGGATTGCTCCTCGGAGAAAAGGCCAGGGTGAAGATCAATTTGAAACTGCAGGAGGATAAGGTTTCCGGCCCGTCGGCGCGAGATCGGGGTGCATCCCGAGAAACTCGCATCCTGAGTCCTGTCCTGAGTCCTGTCCTGAGTCCTGTCCGGAGTCCTGTCCGGAGTCCTGTCTAGAAATCCAGCTCGACCTGAACCCCCCCGAAGCTGAGTCGGTGATGGGGGGTTGGGCCCAGGCGTCGGAGAGCGGATCGGTGGGCTGCGGTCCCATAGCCCATATTGGTCTCCCATCCATAACCAGGATACCGGAGAGACAGGCGCGTCATCAGGCGGTCACGGACCACCTTGGCCAGAATCGATGCGCAGGCGATGGAATGGACCAGGCCATCTCCCCCCACGATGGCCTCGTGTTCCCACACGAGGCCCGCTACCGGAAGCCCGTCCACGACAATGTGATCCGGTGGCAGAGGCAGTTGAGCCAAGGCCCGACTCATGGCCAGACGGGTGGAGACTAGAATGTTGAGGCGGTCGATCTCACGCACCGACGCCGCTCCCAATCCGACAGCCAGTGCCTGGTCCAGGATCTCAGTGGCCAGCTCTCGGCGGCGGGCCGGAGAGAGAGTTTTGGAGTCCCGGGCCCCGGGGATTGGGGTGCCGGGAGGAAGCACGACGGCGGCCGCGACCACGGGGCCGGCCAAGGGCCCGCGGCCGACTTCGTCCACACCCGCCACCCTGAAAAGACCGCGGCTCCAGAACCGTTCCTCGTAGTGGAGGGGATTCTGGAGCCGCGCTGCTCCGTCCATGACCGGCTGGGCTGCCGGAGAAGGGCTAGCGGGTACGCCTCTCCGGGATCCGGGCGGCTTTCCCTCGAAGACCCCGGAGGTAATACAGTTTGGCCCGGCGGACCCGGCCCCTGCGTATGACCTCGACGCCCTTTACGGTAGGGGCATGGAGGGGGAAAATGCGCTCTACTCCTATGCCGGAAGAGATCTTCCGGACCATGAAGGTCTCAGCCACACCACCACCCCGCCGGCCGATGCAGATCCCCTCGAAGGCCTGAATTCGCTCTTTCTCCCCTTCACGGACACGGTAAAGCACCCGGACCGTATCCCCTGGAGCGAAATCGGGGACGTCCTGGCGAAGCTGTTCCCGCTCAAGCTCTCGCAAAAGATCAGACATGATTCACCTCAACTGGTCCGGGTAGACCGGATTTGATAGACAGACAAAAAAGATAAACATGAGGGGACTTTGGGTGAAGGGGGTCCTTACTCCTTATCCTGGAGGTCCTCCCGACGCTCCCGGGTGAGGCGCTCGGCGGCTTCCTCTCTCCAGGTCTGGATCCGGGCATGGTTCCCACTTTGTAGGACCTCCGGGACTTTGAGTCCCCGGTATTCGGCCGGCCGGGTGTAGGAGGGTGGGCTGAGGCGGATCCCATCATAAAAAGAATCCGAGGAGGCCGATTCATGGTCCCCAAGAGCCCCCGGCAACAGCCGGACGACAGCGTCGGAGATCACCAGGGCGCCCAGCTCCCCCCCCGAGAGAATGAAGTCTCCTATGGACACTTCTTCCGTAGCCAGGTTGTCCGCGACCCGCTGGTCCACGTCCTTGTAATGCCCGCAGAGGAGGGTCAGGTCGGGCGCCACCGAGAAGCGCACCGCGTCGTTGTGGGTGAAAGGGCGGCCGCGGGCGGATAGGAGTACGATCGGCCCGAACCGGTCCAGGCTCTCCACTGCTTCGAAAAAGGGTTCCGGTTTCATGACCATCCCCGCTCCCCCCCCGTAGGGATAGTCATCCACCGTCTGATGGCGGTCGGTCGTGAAGGCCCGGAGATCGATGATCCCGAACTCCACCAACCCCCTCTCCCTGGCCCTGCCGGAGATACTGGTGGAGAGAGGGACTTCGAAAAGACCGGGGAAGATGGTGACGATATTGATCTTCATGAGGGGATCCCCTAGAGGTCCAGGAGGCCCGCCGGCGGATCGATGACCATGGTGGCAGTCTCGGAATCCACTTTCCGTACCAACGACGAAAGGAAGGGGATCAGGTGGGTCTTTGAGGACCCCCGCACCTCTATGAGGTCGGCAGGGCGCAGCTCG
>JBDRDQ010000615.1:0-4863 GCA_043820695.1 Gemmatimonadota bacterium
TTCCTCCTTACGGGGTCAGCAAACGTACTTGCCCTCCCCCAGTTGTCCGAGAGCTTGGCGGGGCGAATGGCGGTGGTGGAGCTGATGCCTCTCTCCCCGGCCGAAATCAGCGGAAATGAGCCAAGATTCCTCCAAGAAGCGTTTGAGGGTCGAGTCACGGAGCCCAAGGACAGCCTGGTTGGAGCTGACCTTGTCCGGACTGTGCTTTCCGGGGGCTACCCGGAGATGATCCGCAGGAAATCCGAGAAACGCCGGCAAGCCTGGGCAAGGGACTATTTGAACGCCCTCGTCCGACGGGACGTCAGCAGCATCGCCGAGGTGGGGAAGGAACAAGGGATGGTTCAGATGTTTCGGATTCTGGCCCACCACTCGTCCCAACTCGTGAACTTCTCCCAAGTGGGGGGCCAAGTAGGCCTCGACGACAAGACGGCCCGGCGATACATACTCATTCTCGAACAACTCTTTCTCCTGCGTCGGTTGGAGCCTTGGTTCCGAAACCGAATCAAGCGGTTAGTGAAGACCCCCAAGCTCCATTTCCTGGACTCAGGTCTCCTCGCGGCCATTCTTGGAGCAACCACGGAAAGGGTTGAGAACGATCGGTCCATCTTCGGAAAGCTGCTGGAAACCTTCGTCCATTCCGAGGTTCTTCGGCAATCGGCGTGGCTCCCGGAACCTTGCTGCCTCTTTCACTTCAGAGACAAAGACCAGTATGAGGTCGACGTCGTTGTGGAGGATCTGTCGGATAGGGTCGTGGGCGTCGAGGTCAAAGGATCCGCAACGGTGAAGGGGGAGGATTTCAGGGGGTTGCGAAAGCTCGCAGATGCCACTGGCGAGGACTTTCAACTCGGCGTGGTTCTTTATGACGGGAATCGCGTCTTCTCGTTTGGAGACCGTTTTGTGGCAGCTCCGGTATCCGTTCTGTGGATGTAGAATCCGAAATAGGGAGGCGTGGTTACAGACGGGCATCCGCCACGGGATTGCAGAGAAAAGTCGGCCCGGATCGTCTCCGAAACGGCTCCATTCGAATGGGCCCGGCTAGACTCGAGCCGGAGGCCCCGCAGAGGCCGGACCCGACTGAGGATTTCCACTACCGACCTCACCCTTATCGACGGTCACGAACGGCACCAAAAACTGGCCCAGTCGACACAACGGGCAAACTCCATCTGAAAGGAGGCCTTCAGGTTCCTACCTTTGGTTTCTCGACAGTCTGAGGCGACTCTGAAGAGGTCCAACAGCCCGTAGTAAGGGGAAACTGGACGCTACGCGCAGGCGGTCAGATCTTCTCTCTTATCCGGATGAGGATCACTGTCATCTCCAAATCCGCCGGTTTCAGGATCTCTACCGTCAGCGGTCTGATTTTTCCGTACTTCTTCGCGTTGGCGAATTTCTCCAGGTATTCCTGTTTCAAGTCACTATTCCTTAGCAGCTCTTCCACTTTATCGGTGAAATAACAAGTGGTACTGAACATTCCCTCGCTGACGGAAACCCAGCAGATCGTCTTTTTCTTCTTCGTGACCTTGAAAAGCCACCGGTTGCCGTCCTTGTAATACCGCCATTCGGTGGCAAAGGACGGGTGAGCCTCTTCAAGAAAAGAGAGAAACGAATCCCAAACCGGCTTCACCTCGCCGAGATGCCGCTCAAGGACCTGTTCGTCAGGGAATTCATTCGGATCGATCAAACAAGGCTCTTTCATACGGTCCTCCGGAAGCTGCTACCCAAAGTGATCTCCTCGAAGCCTGCTGCACCCGAACCCCATCCATCTTTCCCATAGTGCGACGATCCCGGCCTGCCTCGATGGCGAACGAGGGCCCCCCCAACTCAAAACACCCACGTGCCTTTCAAGAAGAGGGTATTCCCCTGATCGGAGCGTTCCCCGAACTCCGCCTTTCCCCGTTGGAAGGCCACCTGGACGGTGCCGAAAGGCGGTTTGTACCGATAGACGAACACCGCCTGCACGTTTCGCCGGTCGATGGCCGAGTTGGTCTGGAAGAAGAGCTGCAGGTAGAGGTCCTGGGTGAAGTACTGGTTGGCCCGGACCACGTGGATCCAGGTGCTGTCGTCGTCCGGATCCGGATCCAGAACCAGCTGCTGCAGCTCGTATTCCAGGGAGGACTCAGCCGTGGGTTTGTACTTGGCCGATCCCGACACCAGGTGAAAGTCGGAATCGTAGTTCCGACCGAACCGGTAGGTGGCGGAAAGGGACTGGTATTCCCGGGTGTTGTAACCCAGTTGGAGCGTGGTGCTCCGGTTTCGGAAGTCCTTTTCGAATCGGGGCAGGTACTCCCCCTTGAACTCCTCAGTGTGGGCCACCTGAGCCGACCAGCGATTCCTGAACTCGGCGTCGACGCTCTCGTCGATCTTCCAACTCCGGAGATCACCCCCCTGCCCCCAGTACGCGTTGTAGTTGGATCCGTACTCCAGCCGCTCCAGGAAGCCGGTTTGCATCCAGAAGGTCTTCTCCAGGGCCGCGTCCACCTCCCTGCGGTTGTCGTCCGTGACGAAGCCGACCCCGTTGGCGTTGTCCGCGAAGTTCTCCCCGAGATGGGTGTAACGAACATGGAAGTGGCCGGTGGGGGAATCATAGGAAGGACGAAGGAAGAAGGCCCACACGCCGTCCTCCTCCGGCCCATAGCTCCGGACAAGCTGGCCTGTGAATCCGAAAGTGGCTGAGAAGAAGAGGGTGGCATCCATGCTCACGGAGCCGTCTCCCGCCCCGTCCACCCTCCGGTCCGCCCAGGTCAGGCCCAGGTTGGAGCGCCCGATGTCTCGCTGCACCCGGCCCACGCCGAAGGTGGCGGCCGGGCTTCCGTTGGCCTCCTCGGAGTCTGCCCCCAGAAAGGCGAAGGTCCAGGGCCCCTGCTTTCCGATGACCTGAGCACCTCCCCGGATATCGGAGATGCGCCGGGAATAGAACGTCCGGATTCGCTGCCTAAAGAGCTCAGCGCCCTCAAGGAAGAAGGGACGCTTTTCCCTCAGGTTCAGCTCGAACCGTGTCAGGTTCACCTGTTCCTGGTCGGCCTCGATGATGGCGAAGTCCGGATTCAGGGTGGCGATGAGGTTCACACTGGAAATGATGGCGTACCGGAAATCCAGGCCAGCGTCGGCGAAGGGTTCCGCGCCGTCCTGGAAACGGGTCAGCCCATACGCGATCCCGGTATGCCGGCCAGGTGGCCGTTGAAGATCCAACCCTGTCAGCTCCCCCACCTTGGACACCTGGAACTCCGCGTCCAATGGGCCCGCCCAAAAAGAGAGTTCGAGGCTCCGGCGCCGCCCCCGTCCGAAGTTCACCCCCCAGGTCCGGTCTTGTCCCGCCTGAAAGCGAATCGACGCCAGGGGAATGGCCATCTCTGCTGACCACCCCCATGACTGGGTAATGGACCCGACTTCCCACTCAGCGTCCCACGTATCCTCAGTGGTGCGCCCGTCGTTGACAACCCGGGCATCCACCTGGGTTCCGAGGGGGTTCACCGCGAACACATAAGCCGATTGCCGGTCCCTGTACGTGTCCAGGATCACGACGAAGACGTCGTCGTTGCTTAGGTCGGCGTCTCGCCGGGTGAGCTGGGCCGTC
This sequence comes from Gemmatimonadota bacterium, assembly GCA_043820695.1. Lineage (GTDB taxonomy): Bacteria > Gemmatimonadota > Gemmatimonadetes > Longimicrobiales > Gaopeijiaceae > JABDNZ01. The sequence continues at coordinate 3,572 of JBDRDQ010000615.1, forward strand.
ACCGCCTCCGGATCCCATCCCTTGAATGCCACGTAGACGTACGCCGAGTCATAGAGGAGGCGGGCCTCGGTGCGAAAATGAGACCGCTCCCCCCGCCTGGGCTCAAGCTGTATGAAATCGGTGAAGATCGGGGCGCCCGCCCACTCCGCTTCCTCCACCTCTCCGTCGATGACCGGAGGCACTGTGGCCTTGACCGCCTGGGCTTGAAAGCCCACCTGGGGAAGCTCCTGAAGAGGTGTTGCCAGGCCGACAGAAAGGAGAGCCGGTAGCAGGGTGAAGACCATTTCGGCATCCTAAGAAGGTGGACTTTGCGCCGCCGCAGCTTTCGGGGGTGCAAGCTAGGTCCCGCTTGGTTGGCGCGGCAATGTCGGGGGGGAGCCGCCAGCAATATTCCGAAGGAGGGATCTTCGTCATCGGCGAGCTCCGTTTCCTTCTCGGGGGAACTCATAAAGGCGTCCAGGCTCTGCCCCTGGCGACTCCAGATCAACCTGGTTAAGGTCCCCTTCCCCTGAACCCGCCCCAGGACTGGCCAAACGACGATCCGTGCCGAGATCCTTCCAGGAGCTCCGATGCCGAGGTTTCCTCAATTCCTCCTCCTTCTCATTCTTGCGTTGCCCCAGGCGGCGACCACACAGGAGGAGCCATTTATCGCATTCGATCATTATCATACGCTCGCGGGGGAGGGCGCCCTCGCCTTTCTGGAACGAATTCTCTCCGGGTACGGGACGGACCCCGAGATCACCGAACTCGTCGATGGACGAGCCTTCTACGTCGTCCCCATCGTAAACCCGGACGGACGCGCCATCTCTTTGGACACCCCGGAAAACCAACGTTGGAACATTCGACCCTTCGACGAAGACAGCGACGGGAGGGTGGACGAGGACCCACCGGAGGACCTCGATGGGGACGATTGGGCCTCAAAGGTGTTTGGTGTTCTCGCCATGACCACGGAGATGTGGGCTCACGCCCCGGGGGAGAGCCAGGATGCGCTCTTCCGCTGGAACGACTCAGTCGAGGTCCAAAGGAACGTCGATTGGGTTCTCACCTTCGCGAAGAAAACGCCACAAGTCGCCGTCCTCGAGGCCACTGCCAATCGGGTCGACCGGGGGGACGCCATTCGGGTTGAAGCTCGTGTGGCAAACGTCGGCTGGACGGCCACCGCTACGGTCCACGCCACCGAATCCTTGGGGACAGCCAAGCCGGTACGCGTGCACCTTGAGCTGGACAATGCCACGCTCGTGGAGGGGGAAGCCTCTGTTGACCTCGGGGTCCTTCCCGGGACGCACGGCGAG
>JBDRDQ010000616.1:0-5733 GCA_043820695.1 Gemmatimonadota bacterium
GCCCTGCAAATTGATCCGGAATACGCTACCCCCTGGGCTGGAATATCCAGGGGTTGGGTTGCACGGCAACAGATGGGTCTTTCTCCTCCGAATGAGGCATTCCGGGAGGCGAAGGAAGCCGTGGCCAAAGGCCTGGCGTTGGACGAGAACGATTATGCTGCTCGCCGTGCCCTCGCCAGCATCTTGACCTGGGGAGATTGGGACTGGCCAGCCGCAGAGCGGGCGTGGAGTGAGTTGGTCGGCCTCAATCCTGACGACCCCGATCTTCTCAACTCTTACTCTCATTTCCTGATGCTCATGGGCCGCCCCGAAGAGGCCATGGAGGCTATAGACCGTGCCCTCCATCTCGATCCGTTCAACCTCAAGATCCGGAGTTTCTACGTCGTCGACCTTTTGTTCGTGCAGCGGTATGACGAAGCTATCGCCGAGGCCCGCGAGGTCATGCGTCTGCAGCCCAACCAACCGGTGGCCATGAGTTCTCTCAATCAGGCATTATATCTGACCGGTCGGTACGAAGAGGCTCTCGCCGTTGATCGGGAGATGTTCGCGAACCGCCCCGAGTTCACCGCAGCGCTGGAGGCTGGTTACGAGGAAAGCGGTTACGCTGGAGCTCAGCGGCGCCTTGCTGACCTTTGGGCCCAACGCTACGGAGAACCCGGCGCAATCGACGCCTTCAATATCTCCCTCCGTTACCTGTATGCTGGGGACCATGATCTGGCCGTCCAGTGGTTAGAGACGGCGTACCCGTACGGTGGGGGAGCTCTTCCCTACATTGTGGCTCCGCTTCATGAGCCTCTTCGTTCGGATCCCCGGTTCCAGACTCTCTTGCGCAAAATGAACCTGATTGAATAGGGCAGGTCTGTCTCTTCCTGGGAGGAGACGTTTCAAGTAACGCCCGGTTCAAGCTCGCGCCTTAGATTGGGTTTGGACTTGGATGGCCTATCGGGGGAACATCGGCGCGGCCCTCCGGGATCTCGCCGGGCATCGGGCGAGTGGATATTCCTGGTCATCGGGAAACCCGGCTCCGATCTTGAACCGTTTGGTTCGTTACGTGAAGAGCCGGTGGGCAGCGTTTCTCCGGAGTCGATCGGACTGGAAGGCTGGCATCCAATGAAGAATGCAAAAAGGCCCAGCTCGACCTGGCTTCATTTCCTTCTCTCTGCGGGTGCGTGTCTCTGGATGGTGGCGGGTTGTACCGGCCAGGATTTCACGCCTCCGGCGTGGGAGCAAACGAGCCTTCCCGAACCTCTAGCCAGTGTCGTGACGTTGGCTCCTGGCAGAAGCGACACTGTCTACGCTGGCACCTCCGGAGGCATTTATTGGTCCGTGGGTACGGGAGAATGGTCGCGGATCGAGGGCTTCGATCACCCAGTCGAGATGATGCTCGTGACCGACCGCGGCACCGTCTTGGCGGGGACCTATCGAGCAGGGCTGTTCCGGTCCATCGATGCTGGAAGGACGTGGAGCAACGTCGGCTTCACAAACAACGTTTACATCTATGGGCTGGTCCAGGATCACGATCAGGTTCTGTACGTCAGCGCCATGCTCGTTCAGGAGTCGAACGCTCCGGATACGCTCACCGGCGTTTTCCGGTCAGACGACGATGGGCAGACCTGGCGTTCAGTAGGTCTTGTCGGCCAAAACGTGTTGAGCCTCTCCCTTACCCCCGAAGGGGCGCTCTTCGCTGGCACGCAAGACGGCCTCTTCGTCTCGCGGGACCACGGGTCCTCATGGTCTTCCAGCAACCGCGGACTGCCTTCTTCTCCGCCCGTTGCCGCGATTCATGTGTCGGGTGATGCATTGCTCGCCGCGATGGGAATGCGTTGGGATGCCGCAGGCAACATTCCAGGCGATGGTGTCTATCGATCAGAGAACGGTGGGGCGACGTGGGCACGGAGTGCAGAAGGACTACAGCCCGAGACATCGGTTCACGCCTTTGCAACGAGAGGAGATACGGTATTCCTGGCGGCCGGTGATCTGAGTCCGTCTACCGACCGTGGTGTCTTCTCCTCCACTGACGATGGGAGGAGTTGGGAACGAGTCCGGTCCCCCGACGAGGAACTCCGTTCGCTGATTCGCCTGAACGATGGCCGGTTGCTGGCCGGTTCGTACGAACGCGGAGTTTACGCTCAACTGCCGGGCTCCTCGGGCTTTGAGAGGTATGCACAGGGGTTTTCCGATTGGACGGTCAGCGACGTCCAGGTCCACACCAGCGGTCGGTTGTTCGCGGAGAAATACTACTCTGACGATCAAGGTGCGTCGTGGAACGAAACAGACCTTCCGGTGAGCCCTCGCTTCCTCTTCACAAGTGACGGTACCGTCTTCGCGGGAAACGTGGGTGAAGTCTTTCGGTCAAGGGATGCGGGTGTGAACTGGGAATCCCGCTCGTTGCCGGGGAGCCGGGAGATGGTGATGCGTCTAGCAGCCGATAGCAGTGGCAACTTGTATGCAGCAGCCGGTGCCTCGGGGCTCTATCGGAGCCAGGATGCGGGGAGCACGTGGCAACTCCTCAGCCTTCCGCCGCAACGGTGGCACATGGCATACGGCCTTTCAACGACCGCTTCTGGGGCGCTCCTAGTCAGCGATGGTCAACAGTTGCTTCGTTCTACGGACCTGGGTGAGTCTTGGGCCATCGTGGCGGAAAGTCTGTCCTGGGCGTTTGACATGAAGGTCTGTGGGAGGGATACCGTTTTCGCAGCCGTCTATTCCCAGGGCCTCTACAGGAGCGTGGATGACGGTCGGTCATGGCATCAGTTTGGAGAGGGCCTGCGAAGTGGAGACGAGTACCTCACGCTCACCAGCCTGGCGTGTAGAGAGGACGGGTTAATAATCGCCGGGAGCGCTCCCGGTGGACTGTTCTATTCGGTTGACGCCGGCGAGCACTGGCACGAATGGAACCGAGGTCTTCGAAATCGGATGGTGTGGGCGGTCACGTCTGGTCCCAAAGGCGTGGTATATGTGGGCACGGAGCGGGGGGTGCACCAGGCTACGTGGCCGCTCTCGAAGAAACCGATGCTGGAGTAATAGGTCGCGTGCCCGTGCGTTCCTTCCCTCGGAGTGCTCGGCGAATCCTGCACAACCGGCGGTTGAACGGCCTCAGGCTCTTTGGGCCGATCCAGTCGGAACTTGGGACGGCTCTTCACCGTAACGCCCGGTTCCCGCTCGGGCCCTCAGCGCTCGCTTTCGCTCTGAACCTGGGCGGCAGTATCCTGGTCACGACGGGCCCGGCCCTCCGGGACCTCGCCGGGCGGTAGGAGCAGGGTAGGGGCGATCAAGTAGGCGCCCGGCTCCGGCCGGGAACCGAATGGTTCGTTACAGGAAGAGCGGGTGGACAGAGGAAACGACGACAGCCCAACGGGAGTCTGAGGAGATACGTTGCCGATTTCGCCTTTCCAGGTTGCGCGGGTTTCAAAGCTGCTTCAGGAGTACTGCGATGCCAGAGTCCCTCCTGAGATCCGTGCAGAGCTTGAGGTTCAATTCCGATTCGAAGGCAATAGCGTCATACTCTTCGAGCGTCGGCCTGCCTTCAACCATCCAGGCGAGTTCGTGGAACCGGTGGTCGCAAAGTTCCGGTATTATGTGCAGAGACAAGAGTGGGTCCTCTACTGGCGTGATCGAAACCAAAGGTGGCATCGCTACGAGCGCATTCCCCCATCTCCGGCCTTCGACGACCTTCTTAAGGAAGTCGATGCTGATCCCACGGGCATCTTCTGGGGTTAGCGCCCCGGCGGAACCCAGGCAATTGCAGCATCTTCCAGGAACCCGCATGGATCCGGCTGGAGACGGGCTGGTCAGGACGCGGTCCGAACCCAAAGGAATCGCGGCCAAGGACCATCCGGGTGGCTCGCCAATGCAGGCCTCGTAGTCCCACTTGGTGTTAGCCGAAGGCGGATCATGACCGATATCGAGGGCTCAGCCAAGCTCCCCCGGCATCTCCAGCCCGGGTTCGACCTCAGGGAAGCCCTCCTCGTAGAGGCGCTCCTCTTTATTCAGGGCGCTGGTGCCATCCCCGGCGTGATTCGGCTGGCAATGATTGGGTCATTGCTGACTTCCAAGAGAAGGCCCAAAGACTGTGACCTGCTTGCGAGTGTAACGGATGAGGTGGAAATGGCCAGACTCGCCAAGCTGGGGCGGAGGCTGAAAGGCCGAACTGGCGCTATGGGCAGCGGAGCGGACGTCTTCTTATGTGACGCAGAGCATCATTACATCGGACGCATCTGCCAATGGCGGGAGTGCTGGCCCCGGGTCCTATGCCGGGCTCGAAACTGCGGCTTGCGGCCCGGGCTGAATGACGATCTCGACGTAGTAAGCCTTGGGCTTGAACTGACATTGACACCGCCGGTTGAGTTGTTCCCGACGGTGATCGCTCGCGCCGACGTTCCGGAAGATGTCCAGCGCGTGTTGTTAGGCCCGCTGATGGCTCAAGAGAAATGAGAAATGAGCGACATCTGGATCCGCTCTTCTCTGTAACGCCCGGTTCAAGCACGGGCCTCAGACCCGCTTCCGCGGGTGGGCTGGGTGGCCTATCGGATCGGCTCTGGCCCGGCCCTCCGGGATCTCGCCGGGTGAAAGCCCGTGGATTTCCCTGGTCATGCGGATGCCCGGCTCCGATCTTGAACCGAATGGTTCGTTACCCCCCTGCCTAAGGGGACCGAGTTTTGACCCGGGGATCCGCATCTCCCTTGGAGGTGCAATGCCGATCGTTCCTTGCCTTTTCCTTCACCTAGTTCGATTCTTGCCGTCAGGCTGCTGCTGGCCATTCCCTCCTTCCCGGAGTCCAACGAATGGCGTCCAGACTCTCTTCGTTTCTGGCTGAACTCAAGCGACGGAAGGTCTACCACGTCGCGGTTGTCTATGTCTTGGTGGGTTTGGCAGTAGCCCAGGGTGCAGACTGGGCTTTCGACCTTATTGAACTCCCAAACATGGCCTCTCAGCTAGTCGCGATCTTGATCCTTCTCGGCTTCCCCATCGCCCTCGTCCTCGCCTGGGCCTACGAGGTCAGGCCGGAAGAACCCAGGGAAGCACAAGAAGCTCCTGCACCCGACGTTGCACGTGCCGGATCTGAACGCAAATCCATTGTCGTCCTGCCCTTCGACAACATGAGTCCGGACACAGGTGACGCATACTTCAGTGATGGCCTCACAGAAGAAATCATCACCGACCTCTCCTGTTGCGGCCTCCTGCGAGTGATCTCCAGAAACTCCGCCATGGCCCTCAAGGATACACGAAAAGGAACCAAGGCCATCGCCGACGAGTTGGGCGTCCAGTACGTCCTGGAGGGGAGTGTAAGAAAGGCTGGAGAGGACCTACTCGTCACGGCTCAGTTGATTGACGCAACGACCGACGAGCATCTCTGGGCCGAGCGTTTCAATGGGACTCTCCGGGACGTGTTCGAGATCCAGGGGCAACTCTCACGCTCGATCGTAGATTCCCTCAAACTCAAACTCACCTCACAAGAGGAGAACTTGCTGGCGGCGCGGCCCATCGAGGGTACCCAAGCCTACGACTGCTACTTGAAAGCCAGGCACGAGGTTCACAACCTCACAAAGGAAGCTCTGGAGCGGGGAGTCCGAATCCTCCAGAACGGCTTGGACCTCTTTCCAGACGACGCACTTCTGACAGCCACGCTGGGAGAAGCCTACCGTTGGCAATATGAGATGGGATATGTCTCGGATGAGGCGGTTCTCGACAAAGCGGAGGAAGCTGCGAGACGCTCCCTTTCTATGAACCCCA
>JBDRDQ010000617.1:0-2301 GCA_043820695.1 Gemmatimonadota bacterium
GATCCAGGGCCCTGCTGGAAAAGGGAGCTTCGGCGGTCGTCCTGATCTCGGACTCCATCTCCGATGTTTCGTTCGCCGCCAGTGTGGGGCGCCCTAGCCAGGGCCGTACCCGCCCTGACTCGGAGGCAGGCCGCGCCCGGCAGATCGGCGCTCCTCCCGTCCTGTGGTTGGGTGCGGCGAGCCTACCCGACGTCTCCAGGGGCCAGCGCCTCAGGGCCACCATCTCTTCGGAGAGCTTCGTCTATCCCTCATCGAACATCGTGGCGGTGGTTCCCGGGACCGACCCCGCGTTGGCGAATGAGTACGTCCTCTTCAGCGCCCATCACGATCATCTTGGGGTGGTGGCTCCAGTGGATGGCGACTCCATCATCAATGGCGCTGACGACAGTGTCACGGCCTGCGCCGCCTTGTTGGCCATCGGGCGGGCCTTCGTCCAGAATCCCGGGCGACGCCCGGCCCTCTTCGTCTGGCATGGCACCGAGGAGAAGGGGTACGGCGGGTCCGTTTGGTATTCCACCAACCCCACCGTTGGGGAAGGCTCCATCGTCGCTGTCCTGAACGCAGACATGATTGGCCGAAATCACCCGGACTCGGCAGCCATTCTGGGCATGCTTCCGCCGCACCGGAACTCCCTGGAACTCGTTGAAATGGCGCTGGCAGCCAACGATGCGGTAGCGGGTTTCGCCCTCGACACTCTCTGGGACCAACCTGACCATCGGGAGGGGTTCTTCTTCCGGAGCGACCACCGGCCCTACGCCCAAATTGGCATTCCGGTCCTGTTCTACACAACCCTTCTCCATCCTACCTATCACACGGTGGAGGACGAGACGGAACTCCTCGACTGGGATAAGCTCCTGCGAATGACCCGGTGGATGTACGCCACGGGGTGGGCCGTCGCCCAGGCCGAAAGGCGGCCTAGCATCGACGAGGGATGGACGTATTCCCGGTAGGAAACGAGCGAAGCCCCGGGACAAGTTCTTACACACATCTTTCGCCCCCATTAAACGCACGGGCCGCCGATTCTATATGCTTATTGAAGACCGGGCTCCATGGGGGATATGTCCGGAGTCCGCGCCACGGTAGAACCGGAGGACTCAATGAACGTCCAGCGCCGATATCCGGGGATGAGAACCGGGCTTTGTACGGTGAGCCTTTCCCTGGTTCTCCTTTCGATTCTTTCCGTTGAGGCATCCTCTCAAGACCGACGTTCCCGGAATAGTCGCTCGAACACCGACGACCCCGCCCTCCCCCAGCAGCGGGCGCCACTCCCGGCGTCGGAGATGAACCTTCGGGCCATTCCCTACCGGATCGTCTATGAGTCACTCCGTGATGCGAATGGCCGAGCCAACTGGGAGATCTTCATCGTCAACGCGGACGGTTCGAACATGACGAACCTGACGAACACGCCCGACGTTGATGAACACTACCCTCATGCCTCTCCGGACGGGACGAAAATCCTCTTTGTGGCCATTGAAGGAGAGGGGAGGGAGGACCGAAGCCGGAATGTCTATTACATGAGGGTGGACGGTACCGGGAGAACCAAGGTCGCTGAGAACGCTTACCAACCCAACTGGAGCGGCGGCGGGAAGTCGATCGCATACCTGAAAGGCGAATACAGCCGATATAGCAGCAGCATGACCTCGAACAGGGGTCTGGTCGTCTTTGACCTGGCGACCGACGCCACTCGGGAACACCCTGAGGACGGCTTGGAAATGCTCTACAACCTGACCGGGTCCCCGGACGGCAACTGGTTTGTAGCGACTTCGAGGGGCGGGCGGCGGGGGAACATTCTCTTTGACGCTTCGGAATCCGGAATCTCTTCCCTGTCCATCCAGGGCTGTCGCCCGGACATCAGTCCCGATGGAGCAAAGATCGCCTGGGGAAGAACGGATCAGGAGTTGCGCATAGGCTCTTTCAATCCGGGTGCCGGCGAGAACAACGTGACCGACCAGATACCCGTCGTGGTGACCGACAGGGCTCAGAAGGTTTATCACGTCGACTGGTCGCCGGACGGTAAATACCTGGCTTTCAGCTACGGGTCTTCGAGAGGAGGGCAGGCCGTTGGCCAGAAGGCGGAGGGATGGAACCTCTGCATCTACGACATCGCCGCGGGAAAGTGGGTGCAGATCACTACGGACGGAAACCACAACAAGGAACCCGACTGGGTGGTGGTCCGGTAGATGAGCACTCACTTGGCCCAACACGGGGCGGCGTTCGCCACAATCTGCCTGATGTCGCTGGGCATTTGGAGTTGCGGAGGTGCGGAGACCAACTCCAGTACTCCGGCCACCGTTGTCACCG
>JBDRDQ010000618.1:0-8128 GCA_043820695.1 Gemmatimonadota bacterium
CCGGGGCCGAGATGGTGACCGTGGCGGTTCGGCGGATTGACCTGGATCGAACCAAGGATGAGGGAATCCTGTACCATCTCGATCCGGGGGACTTCCTCCTCCTTCCAAACACGGCCGGGTGTTATACGGCGGAAGACGCCATCCGATATGCCCGCCTGGCCCGGGCCGGTGGATTCACCGAATGGCTGAAGCTGGAGATCATCGGTGACCAGGTGACGCTCCTCCCGGATACCCATGCCACCATCGAGGCGGCCAAGGTCCTGGTGGAGGACGGGTTCAAGGTCATGGCCTACACCAACGATGACCTGATCGCCGCCCTTCGTCTGGAAGATGCCGGGTGTGTGGCAGTCATGCCCTTGGCCAGCCCCATTGGGAGTGGTCTCGGAGTCGTGAATCCGTACTACATTCGGGAGATCAAGCGGCGGCTGGAGGTTCCTATCATCGTCGACGCCGGCGTGGGCACGGCGTCGGACGCCTGCATCACCATGGAGCAGGGTGTCGACGGGGTTCTCATGAACACCGCCATCGCAGCAGCCGAGGATCCGGTTGCCATGGGAGAGGCCATGCGCCTTGCCATTCAGGCCGGCCGGTTGGCGTATCTGGCTGGACGGATGCCTTCCCGGGAAATCGCCGTTCCATCCTCACCCGCCCTGGGAATGTTGGATTGACGGAGATTTTTTGGATCGACGGAGTTTTGAGGATGGGGGGCCGATCTGGGTCGGGCGGACTCCATGGGTGAAATCACACAAGGACGCGTAGCTGCGGTAGCCATTCTTCGGGCGGTCTCACGGGGCCGACGCCTCGATCTGGCCCTGTCGGATACCGCCGCTCACCTTTCGGACCGGGATCGTCGATGGGTCCAGGAGGCTACCTACGGTACCGTTCGGCTTCGAGGCCGCCTGGACTACCTCCTGAACCTCCATCTCCGTAGCGGGCTTTCCAGTCTCTCCCCTGTTCTCCTGGACCTCCTCCGCCTTGGAGCCTATCAACTCCTCCAGATGGATGGGGTCCCCCCCTACGCTGCCATCTCTCAGACCGTTGACCAGGTCAAGCGCGTGGCGGGAAGTGGAGGAGGCCGGCTGGCCAACGGCGTTCTGAGAAGCCTCGAGCGGGAAGGGGGGGATGTCTCCCGCTTTCCCTCGGTCGACTCCGACCCCGAAGCCCACCTTTCCACCTGGGGCTCCCATCCCTCCTGGATGGTCTCCCGTTGGCTGCAGCGTTGGGGACCGGAGGAGGTGTTGAAGCTCGTGGAGTGGAACAACGCTCCGGCGCCGCTCTACCTGCACCCCCTCGGCTCGACGGTGGAGGAGGCGAGCGCCCTCCTTTTGGATCAGGGTTGGAAGACCCGTGTGGTGGCCCCCGGAGTTCCATGTCTCCAACTGGACCATGGCACCAATCCTGCACAAATCCTGGGGGCCGTTCCCGGGGTCATTCAGGACCCGGGAGCGGCCCTGGTGACGGTTTATGCCGATGTTCCGCCAGGGGGAATGGTGGGGGATCTCTGCGCTGCTCCGGGAGGAAAAACTCTCGCAATGGCCGCAGGGGGGGCCTATGTTCTGGCCGCCGATCGCTCGCTGAATCGCCTTCGGCTTCTCAAGGAGAACCTGGCCAGGGTCGGAGGCAGGGTGCAACTGGTGGCGGCCTTGGCCCAAGCCCCGCCCTTCCGAGAGTTGCCTTTTCTGCTTTTGGACGTGCCCTGTAGCGGGACGGGGACTTTACGAAGGCATCCTGACGCCCGGTGGAGGTTGACATTGGACACCCTGAGCCGGTTGGTCCAGATCCAGAGAGAGATGCTGGATGTGGGGAGTCGACTTGTTCCCAAGGGAGGGGTTCTGGTGTATTCAACCTGTACGCTGGAGCCGGAGGAAAACACGGGACAGGTGCAAGCGTTTTTGTCGAGGAACCCTCACTTCTCGGTGGTGGAGTCGGGGACCGTCTCCCGGGAGTATCTGGATGAACGGGGCTATCTTTCGATCGTCCCCCACGAAGCTGGTTTTGACGGGGCTTTTGGCGCCAGACTGGTGCGAGGAACATGAAGCTAGGTAGCTCCATTCGCCGTCGGAGGGGAAGGGGCCGGAAGGCTCCGTCCTGGAAGGGATTCTTCTCGGGAATCCTCCGGACCGGGTCTGAAGAAGGAGGCCGATGGTGGAGGCATTTGGCGGATACCAGGACTCTTCAGCTGCTGGCCCTCCTGGCGGTGGTCGGTTTCGTTGGTGGCTATTTGGTCTCTACACAGGTGGTTTATCCGGTTCCTCCTCCACCCGGGGACCTCTCGGTGATCCCGAATCTCACAGGGGAACTCCCGGAGGATGCCGCTGATACGCTCGCGGCGATGGGCTTGATCCTGGGCACGGTTGACTCACTGAATCACCCCACCGTTCCAGCCGGCAGGATCGTTGGCCAGAGCCCTCTTCCGGGCCAACTCTCCCTGGTGGGGGACTCCGTCCGGATCGCCCTGAGCACCGGAGCCGAACAGAGGCCGGTGCCGGATGTTCTCCGTCTCAATGTGGACTGGGCCCGTACGGTACTCGAGACCGCTGGCTTCGTGGTGAGGGTGGATTCGGTGGAAGCGGACGCTCCATCTGGTGGAGTGGTCGCCATGACTCCTGAGCCGGGAACGGAGGCCAGGATTCCTATGGAGGTCAGTATCTCAGTCAGCATGGGGCCCCCCGAGTTCGAGATGCCCCTTCTCCTCGGCCTTTCGGAGGAGCAAGCCCGCTCAGTTCTGGACTCACTGGGCCTCACCGTCAGCGAGGTCGAAACCCGGTTCCGCTTCGGCCGGGATCAGGGGTTGGTCGTCGAGCAGGAACCTCCCGCAGCAGCCACGATCCAGGAGGGGGCCTCCGTGCGCCTGGTGGTGGGACGCAGGGGCCAGTAATCTGGGGGGGAAAGGCCTCTTACTCAGGCCGGCCTCCAGGAACAATCCACCGCTTAGACCGTAGACTAACGCGGACAGGCTCCTAGCTGAGAACCATTTGAACCCTTTGGCTCTGACCATGCACAAGAAACCCTCCCGGATCCCCTATGCTGTGGCCGCGTTGGCCGCCGGCTTGGTCGTTCTTCTGGCCTGGGTAAATCGGGACCGGCTAAGCCCAGTGGTTCCGGGAAGGGCCGCCCCTGATTTCGCCGCTTTTGACCTGGAGGGCGCCCCAAAGAGCTTGGACGACTTCAGAGAGAAGGTCCTGCTGGTCAACATCTGGGCCACCTGGTGCCCGCCTTGCCGAGAGGAAATGCCCTCCATGCAGCGCCTCTACCAGGAGATCGGCGACGACGGTTTCGACATCTTGGCCATAAGCGTGGATGCACCCTTCGGAGAATCGGATTCCTTTGGACGCGTGGGGGGGGATCTCAGGAGCTATGCCGACTCTCTAGGCATCACTTTCACCATCCTTCACGATCCCTCCGGCAAGGTTCAACAGACCTTCCAAACCACGGGGGTGCCGGAATCTTTTGTGGTCGACCGGGAGGGTGTCATCTATAAGAAGGTTGCAGGAGCCACGGCCTGGGATGCTCCCCAGAATGTCCAGCTGATCCGACGTCTTCTGGGAGGCTGATCGTGTCCTTTTTGCCCGGGATTCTCTCGAGAAACTGGCAACTGAAGCTATCGGCGGTAGGCTTGGCCGTGCTTCTCTGGACCGTGCCGCGGTTCGAAGGTCAGAGCACGCAGATTCTGGAGGACATTCCGATCCGGGTTCAGCTGAGCGATCCCAACTGGGTCCTGGTTGGGAACCCATCTCCGGCTGTTGTGAGCGTGACCCTCTCGGGACCTGCCAGAGATCTCATTGCCCTCGCCGTCGACCGGCCTCCGGTTCTCGTACCCCTGGACGCGGTGTCCGCCGGCGACACCACCGTCCTTCTCAGGCTTTCCTGGTTCCGGGGCTCCGAAAGAGATGGTGTGGTGGTGGAGGACCTGAGACCCGGGGCCGTCACCATGACCTTCGAGAGGATCGTGGAGCGACCCAAACCCTTCTCTGCTCCCTTGGCGGGGGAACCTCCGCAGGGGATGTCCCTGGCGGGACCGCCAGTGATCACCCCATCGGTAGCCAGGGTTTTTGGAGCGGCCAGCCGGATTGAAGGGGTGGATTCCCTTCGGCTCTTGCCCTTTGATCTCTCCTTGTTGGAGGGGCCCGGTCCCTTCCTCCTCGGGGTGGATACGACCGGACTTCAAGGATTGAACATCGTTCCCCTCGAGGTGTCGGTGGATATCCCGACGGAACCCACTCTTGCTCGGGAATTCCCGGATAGGCTCCTCCTCCTTCCCACCCTTGACTCGGATCCCCAGCTTCAGGCCCTCCCGGCCTCCGTCACGGTGGTCATCATTGGGCCTCGGAGTTTGGTGGAAGGGGTTGATCCGGAAGATCTCACCGTGACCGTCCCCACGGGGCGGGCCAGCCTGGCGCCTGGACAAGAAGAACGGGTGGTGGTGGTTGTGGGGGGGGTCCCGGAATTGGTGCAATACCTTGTGACCCCGGATTGGGTGCGACTTCGACGCCCGGTGGGCCGGTGACTTCACCGCTGATCCTTGGCATCGAGACCAGCTGTGATGAAACCTCCGCGGCCCTGGTGGCGGGTGATGGGAGAGTCCTGGGCCATGTCATCCACTCTCAGGACGTCCATGCCCTTTATGGCGGAGTTGTCCCGGAGTTGGCTGCCCGTGCCCACCTGACCCGGCTACAGGAGGTGGTGGAGGAGGCTCTCCGGCAGGCAGGCCGGCGCCTATCGGATGTAGATGCCCTCGGAGTGACAGCGGGACCAGGCCTCATCGGGGCCCTTCTCGTGGGAATGTCCTGGGCAAAAGCCGTCTCCCTCTCACTCGGCAAGCCGCTGATTCCGGTCCACCACATGGAGGCCCATCTATTCGCCCCCTCCCTGGAAGATCCCAACGCCCAACCCCCTTTTGTTTCCCTTCTGGTCTCAGGCGGACATACTCTTCTCCTCTACGCACCGATCTGGGGAGAGTACCAGCTGATGGGGCAGACAAGGGATGATGCCGCAGGGGAAGCCTTCGACAAGGTGGCCAAGCTTCTGGACCTCGCTTATCCGGGGGGACCTTCCATCCAAGCTCTGGCGGAGATGGGTGACTCCGACCGGTTTCGCCTCCCCCGGCCCATGCTTCGGCGGAATCAAACCACGGCGGATCCGGACTACTATGATTTCTCCTTCAGCGGGCTCAAGACTGCAGTAGCCACCCTGGTATCGAAACTGGCCGCGGAGGGGTCATTGGAGGAGGAACGACACCATGTCGCCGCCGCCTTCCAAGGGGCAGCCGTGGATGTCCTGGCGAGCAAAACCCTGAGGGCCGTCGGGGAGACGGGGTGCCAACGGGTGTTGTTGGGAGGGGGAGTCTCCGCCAATCGTCGACTGAAGAGGGAGATTGAAGAGCGCTTGGGTTCTGAAGGAAAGCTCTTCGTCGCCTCCCCGAGGCTATCCATGGACAACGGAGCCATGGTGGCCAAAGCCGCACTTTTTCGTCTGGAGCGGGGAGAGGTGGCGTCCCCGGAAATCTCGGCCGATGCCAATTTGCCCTTTCCGGACCTGGTCCGACGACCGTCCGGTGGATTCGGCCCCAAGGGTAGGTAACCGTGTATCCGTATCTGTTTCGACTTCCCGAATGGGTTCCCTTTCTCGGCGGCGAGCCCGTCACGTCTTTCGGGATGATGATGTTCCTGGCATTTGTGTCCGCCGGGCTCGTTCACCAGTCGGAGATGAGGCGACAAGGACTCGATCCGGAGATAACCTGGGACCTCCTGTTCATGGCCGTGTTGGGGGGGATTCTCGGGGCCAAGATCTACTACGTGCTCCTGAACTTCCCTCAGTTGGTTGAGGATCCTGCCGGCTTGGTCTTTGCCAGAGGTGGACTGGTATGGTACGGGGGTTTCCTGGGTGGTTTCTCCCTGGTGATTTGGCAGATCCGGAGGCAGAAACTCCACCTTCCCAGCCAGGCGGACATCGTGGCGCCCGTCCTCGCCCTCGGCTATGGGGTGGGGCGGATCGGGTGTTTCCTGGTCGGAGATGATTGGGGTCGTCCGACCGGGTCCTGGGTGGGGATCGCCTTCCCTCGGGGGGCGCCTCCGACCCGGGTGGATATCATCGAAAGAGAGTTCGGCATCCAGGTGGACCCCGAGCTCATCGCCCAGTATGGTGAGATCGTGCCCGTCCACCCGACCCAACTGTATGAGGTCGGCCTCTCTCTCCTCATCTTTCTATTCCTCTGGTCAGTCCGAAAACACCATCATTCCAAGGGCTGGCTCTTCATGGTCTGGTTGAGTCTGGCCGGAGTAGAACGTTTTCTGGTGGAGTTCTTTCGCGCGAAGGATGACCGGTTCTTCGGATTCCTCACCCTGGCCCAGGTCATTAGCTTGATTCTGGTGTTTGTGGGGGTGGTGGGAATCTCGAGGCTTCGAGGGTCTCCTCCAATCCCGGGAGAAAGCCCCGCCAAAGGCTAAGGGGTGAGGCATTGATGCTGACCATTCTCCACGGCTCGGACCTCCACTTCGGCAAGCCGTTCGACGCCGACGTTGCCGGAGTTTTTCAACGGACGGTCCGAGATCTCTCCCCGGACCTGCTCGTGCTTTCCGGGGACTTCACTCAACGGGCCAAGATCCGGGAGTACCGGGAAGCACGGGAGTTCCTGCGGGCCTTACCCGACCTGCCCATCGTGGTGACTCCAGGGAACCATGACGTGCCCCTCTACCGGGTTTGGGAACGGCTCTTTGCGCCGCTCAGGAACTACCGTGAGTTCATTTCCACGGAATTGGACACGGTCACGGCCCTTCCCGGGGCTACGGTGGTCTCCCTGAACAGTACGGCCCCTCTCATGGGCATCGTGAACGGCCGCCTGCGGGACCGGCAACTCCTTTTCGCCGCGGATGCCTTCCGGGACGTACCGGATGTGGAGCTGCGGGTGGTCGTTCTTCATCATCACCTGGCCCCGGCGCCGGACTACGAATCCGACCAGCTCCTCCCGGGGTTCCAGAGGTGTTTGGACGCCTTCAGCAAAATGAAGGTGGATCTGATCCTGGGCGGACATCTTCATCGTGCCTACGTCGCCAACTCCCTGGACACCTTTCCTGTGGAGCCCGGGAGACACGGGATTGTCATCGCCCATTCGGGAACGACCACATCCCGGAGAGGGAGGGCAAGGGAGCGGAACAAGAACAGCTTCAATCTGATAGGAGTAGCAGGGGATCACATGGTGATCACCCACTATATGTATCTTGATGAGGAGGGGGCCTTCCTCCCCGTCGGGGCCCACGCCTTCCCCAGGGGATCCCGGGGCTTTCTGAGACCGGACCCGGTCCGGGAGGGGCTTTTCCCCTTGGACCGGGATTCCGTCGGGGAGAGAGAAGAACCATGAGTCGGTTCTATCGAAGAACCAAGCCCGGGCTCGGCGAGAACCTCCGGGCCGGCCTGGTGGCAGGGGCGCTGGCTGGGACCGTGGCCGCTGTGTCCTTCTATCTTGTTCGGCTGTTCCTTGCAAGAGAGCCGTTGGAACCCTTGCCCACTTCGCCATCTCGGAAAGAGCCAGCCGGGCGGACCAACGAGATCGAGGCCTGAGTGAAGAGGGGCGCCTCCCTGCCGCTGCTGGTGGGCGTTGTAGGCCTATCGCTCATGGTGCAGGAGCCTCTCTCCGGGCAGATCGGCCTTCAGGAGGTCACCAGCCTTCGCTTCCAAGGGAACCGACAGTTCCCTGACGAGACTCTTGCCAACGCCATCAACACGCGTGAGACCGAATGCCGGTCGTTCCTCTTCAAATTGATCCCCTTCTGTCTGGCCGGAGCCGACTTTTCCCTGGACCCGTATTTCCTGAATGAACGGGAATTCAGGCGAGACCACGTCCGTGTCCGTCTCTTCTACTACCAGAGAGGCTTCCGGGAAACGGGGGTGGATACCGTCATGGCCCGCCCCAGCGAGGATGAGGTTCAAATCACCTTCCTGATCCAAGAGGGTGAGCCCATCCGGGTTGTGACGGTTGACTTCCAGCTTTTGGAAGACCTTCCCGACTCCACCGTGTTGGATAACCTCCCTCTCCGGGTAGGGGAGCCCCTCAGCCTGGTTGCCCTGGACGCCACCCGGGAGACCCTGGAGAACCGTCTCAGGAACCGGGGTTTCGCCCACGGAGAAGTCC
>JBDRDQ010000619.1:0-6695 GCA_043820695.1 Gemmatimonadota bacterium
CCAGGAAACAGCATGGCCATCCAGGATCTTCATGGGTAGAGCGGAACGCTGGATCGTGCCAAGAGCCCCGGCTTCCAACAGGGTCCTGGTGAGGGGGGGCATGAGTTGAGAGTCGGAATACTCCGGGGTATTTCGCCGACCGTCCCGGCCGAACCCCGAATTCTCCCCGGCGATGAGGACCCAAGCCCCGTCGAAGGCCGAGGGGTCGGCGTCGACTTCAGCGATGGCTTCCTCAACCGCGATCCGCTTGGCCTCCACCTCCTCCGGGCTCGGGTTTCTGCCCGGAATGGAGAACGGATCCGCATGGAGGATCATCACCCGCCCCCGCTGGGCCCCCTTGGTGCCGGCCGTGAAGGAGGGGGTACCGAAGTAGAGCGCCCGCTCCTCCGGCACCACGATCTTGCCGAACCATGGACCCCGGTTGAAACCCACCGGCACCTCGCCGACCTCATCCAGGGATGCATCGAGACCCCAGTCCTTGAACTGCCAAAGCGCCCAGTTGGCCGCATTCGTGTAGGCGTCGGACCCTGTGAGGCGGCCGCCAAAGCGGTTTGTGGCGTAGTCGGCCCACATCATTACCTGGTTATCCGTGGTGCCGAGCTCGATGATCCTCTGGACCACGGGATCGTCCTGCCCCGCCACCTGCGAGGGCGCAACGGCGAATATCGGGACCAGGGCCAGAATGCCGGCCGTAATTAGAGATGTAGGCTTGAACATGGATCCTCCTCGAACCCGTCAGATCGAAAGCAAGAGCCAAATAGATTACGGGCGCCACCCCGCTGCGACCAGGGCAGCCTGGACCCGGGCCTCAGCCGTCCCTCACCCCAAAACGAAAGACCGTCCGACTCCGGTATTCCGTCCCCGGCCGAAGGATGGTGGAGGGGAACCCCTCCTGGTTGGGTGAGTCCGGATAGTGTTGGGTCTCCAGGCAGAACCCGGACCGGTGCTGGTAGACCACACCGTCCTTTCCAGTGATGCTCCCATCCAGGAAGTTCCCGGAGTAGAACTGGATGCCGGGTTCTGTGGTGAGGATCTGGAGAGTCCTACCGGAGGTGGGCTCAAACACTTCAGCCGCCAGAAAGAGTGGACCGGCCCCGGATTCCCCCTCGGTCTCACTTCGGACCTCGGCCCCGGCCGTTGTCCTGTTCAAGACGAAGTTGTGATCGTAGCCGCCACCGAAGGCGATCTGAGCATCGTGGGCCGCAATCCGTTCCCCGATCTCGTGGGGGGCCCGGAAGTCGAAAGGAGTGCCCTCGACAAGAGAGATTTCTCCTGTTGGAATGAGCGTAGCGCCTACCGGCGTGAAATGGTCCGCAGCGATCATCAGCTGATGCCCGAGGATGTCCCCGTCTCCATGTCCCGCCAGGTTGAAGTAGCTGTGTTGAGTGAGATTCACCGGGGTGGGACGATCGGTGGTGGCAAGGTAATCCACAACCAATTCGTCGGCGTCCGTGAGCGCGTAGGTGACCTTCACCTGAAGGGTGCCGGGATACCCCTCCTCCCCGTCAGGACTCACATACCGGAGTTCGACCCCCACACGGTCCTCAAGGGAAAACGGCTCCCCGGACCAGACGACCTTGTCGAAGCCCCTGACCCCACCGTGGAGATGGTTGTCCCCATCGTTGGCGGCAAGCGTGAAAAGCTCTTCGCCGATCTGGAAGCGGGCCCCGGCGATCCGATTCCCGTATCGGCCGACGATGGCGCCGAAATACGGCGAGCCGTCCAGATACCCCTGAAGGTCGTCGTAACCCAGGACGATGTCCGCGGTCGCGCCACTCCGATCCGGTGTTCTCAAGGAGGTGATGATCCCGCCATAGGTGGTGGCCTGCAGCTGAAGGCCATTCGGATTGGTGAGGGTGAAGGAATGGACGGTGTCTCCCTCGGGCGTCACCCCATAGGGTTCGCCAACGATACTTCGGGTCAACGGGGCCTCCCCGGGCTCACACGCCGTGATCCCGATCAGGGAAAGAAGAAGGGCGGTCAGGGCAACCGGTCTCATGCGCGGGTATGACACGGCAGTCTACATCCTTTCCACTACGAAATAGAAGAGGTCCACGGCCGGCAGCCAGTCTTCGGGACTTCCGCCATTCAGCGTCTCGGAGGTCCATTCGGAGGAGGGACGAATGGTGTGTTCAGACCCATTGAATCGGACCCTCAGCGGCATGTCGAAGTCCTCGACGTCGGCCTGCCAACGGTAGCTCACGGTATCTCCGTCCGCTCTCACCTGGAGCACCGGAAGCGACGGATAGTAGAGGTACTGCTGGAAGATGGGCCGGAAGTCCCTGCCCAAGCGGGCGTTGAAGAAGTTGATGACATCGGTGGTCCAGATGTTCTGGTATTTGAAGTACGCCGTGTAATCCTTGATCAGCCTCCACCAGGCCTCGTCGTCATCCACCACGTGCCGGAGGGTGTTCATGAAAAGGGCGCCCTTGAAGTACTGGTCCTGGGTGGGCCAGTGGTTCACCCCGGTGGGCCCGATGATGGGCGCCCGGTTCCCCACCTTGGCCTTGTAGCCGTTGATGTAGGTCATCGCGTCCTCGTAGCCCCACAGACATTCGACGTACACGGCCTCGGCCCAGGTATTCCACCCTTCGTGGATCCAGGCATCGGAGACATCGTTGGCCGTAACGCTGTTCCCGAACCACTCGTGGCCGCTCTCGTGGATGATGATGAAGTCGAAGCGGGTGCTGATGTCCACTCCGGTCCAGTCACGGCCCAGGTACCCGTTCCGGAAGAGGTTTCCGTAGGTGACGGCGCTCTGATGCTCCATCCCGGAGTAGGGAACCTCGATGAGCTTGTAGCCGTCCTCCATGAAGGGGAAGTCACCGAAACGGTCCGAAAAGCACTGGAGCATGGGCTTCGCCTGGGCGAACTGCTCCCGGGCCTCCTCCAGGTGGTACGGAAGGGCATAGAAGTCCAGGGTCAGATCCCCCAGCGTGTCCGAGAACTGGGTGTAGGCGCCTACGTTCACGGATACAGAGTAGTTGTTGATGGGATAGTGGATCTTCCAGCGGTATTCGGTGAACCCGTCACTCAACTCTCGGACCTCCATGAGGCGACCATTGGATGCATCCACCAGAGATGAAGGAACCGTGACGTTGAAGGTCATCTCCTCCACTTCGTCGGGCTGCTGATCCTTGTTGGGCCACCAGAGGCTGGCGCCGATCCCCTGGTTGGCGGTGAAGATCCAGGGATTTCCCAGGGAGTCCTGGGCAAAGGTGAAGCCCCCGAAGCGGCCCGTTTCCACCGGATGCCCCGAGTAATGGAAGTCGATGCTGTACTCCTCGCCCGCCGTCAGCATCATCGGGAAGTCCACGAAAACGGCGTTGAAGTCCCGGGAGAAGGCCAACTCCGCCCCGTCCAGGAGGATCTTCTCGACGGTCATGTTCTCGAAGAGGTCCAACTGAATCCGGCTTCCGGCCTCCAACATCCTGAACCGGATCGTATTCCATCCGCTCAAAAACTTCTCTTCTACGTCCACGGTGATGTTCAGGTCGTAGGAAAGAAGGTCGTTGTTTTCCCGGTACGGACCGTAGCTGCCCCTGAGCGTGTCGGCCTTCCCGAACTCAAGGCGGGCCTCCACCGGATTGACCAGGGATTCGTCGAATGTGAGAAGCGCCTCATCGGAGGCCGCGGACCCCGAGAGAACAAAAGGCTGGTAGTTCTTCGCAAACACCCGGATCCCCGAATCTCCATAACCGGCGGGCAAAGCCACCACCCCGCGGACATCGGATCGATGCACGGTCATCTCACCGGGGGAGTACACCAAGGCCCCAGGGACCGGGGTGCGGGACACCGAGTCGAGGAGAACCAAGGAGCTCGGTCGCTCCGCACATGCGACGGTAACCAGGAGGGCAAAGCCAGCCGCCAGAAGCGGGATCTCTCTCCGCGAACCGGCTCCTGTGTTCACCAGACTCCTCAATGGGTTCCTCAATGGATTCCTCCCTGGACTCTTCACTGGACTCTTCTGCGCATTCCTCATTGGATTCCTCAGGTATGGACTCGGTTACCTGGAAACAGGCACCGAGAAATCGGCGGTCTTTGAAGGATCGCTCTCCGAAGTGGCGCGGAGGGTCACTTTGCCCGAGGCCCCGCTCCCGGTTCCTCCGGATACATAAACCGTGACGGGCCGCGACCCACCTGACTCCACGGCTGCCAGGGCGTTCAGCAGCTGTGCCGTCCAGCCCTCCCCTTCCACGGATACGGAGAGGCGGTAGATGTCGGAGGTCAGGAAGGCTCCGGCGTGCTGGGGATGAAGCTCCGGTACCGCCCCGGAGGGGGAACCCGTGTTCGTGAGTGTGAAGGTGATGGGTGTGTTCGCCTGCCCAACCTCCAGCCCGGCGGGCCCCGTCAGGCTCACCCCTCGTTCCTGCGAACCCGCCCCATCCAGGGACCGGACCCCAAGGGTGTAGGAGAGAATCCCCTCTGTGTCCTTCTGAAGGCCGATGACGTAAAAGTGCAGTCGATTGGGAGTGTCTTCCCATTCGAACTGGCTTCCCGAATTGAGGCCGGCATGGAAAAGGGCGTCGTTGAGCTGCCGGTAGTCGGCCACGGTCCGCATCACCTTCTCACCGTTGGGCTTCAGGTAGTCCACCATGGTGATGTCCTCGGGATGAGCATCGATCACCCAGATGTAGCTGTTGAAGGCATTCGGGCCACCATTCCTCCCCCGCATGCTGTCCTTGTTCTTTGCGATGAGAAGGCCCTGGTCCGGCGTGTAGGAGTCATTCCCGATCCGTTGAATGACCTCCATTGAATAGAAGTTGTAATTGGGAATCCCTGCTGAGAGAGGATCGGTTGCCGGGTCGTCCTCCGGGGTCCGGTCCTGGGGTTCGGTGCCATCAAGACGGATCGTGATCCCCGCAAAGGTCCCGGGAAGGGGATCCACGGCTCGGGCCGTGACCTCCGCTACCGCCAGACCGGACTCAGCCAGGCCGTCCCGGCTCAACCTCAAAAGCTGAGACTCCGTGATGAACCCATTCTCGAGACGGTTCTTCACCATGAGGCCTGCCGGCATGGCCGCCCCATGAGTCGGTGGGACGACCCACCGCATGTGGGGACCCCCGGGGCCATTGAAACAGCCTCGGTCCATCATGTCCCAGGGCCCGGCCGCCACCCTCCGGTAGGGCTCCAGGTAGGGGTTGTTGTTCAGGTCGGGAAGGCGGAAGGCGAAATGCCCCAGCTCATGGGTGATGGTCCCCGAGTTCTCTCCCTGCCGCATGGACGAAAGGCCCCATTGTTGGGCCCCCGCCAACCAGCTCGTCCACTCCACGTACCGTGTCGGAATCCACCGGGGCATGTCAGGATTGGGATTCCCCCATTCGGCTGGAATCTCCTCAGGGGTGTTGAACTTCATCTCCCCGAACTCCTGCCACACACCGGTCTCATCGTAGCTGGCGTAGATCCTCAAGATGGCATCGTACTTCCCCCTCAACTCCCCAAGGTCCTCACCCATGTCGGCTGCCCAGATGGAGTCACAATCCGGCTCCATGCGACTCCCGGCCTGGCTTCCGTCCGGGGTAGAGTCCTCCTGGCCGTATTCGTTGAGCCCATACTCCCATCTGGGTTTCGGCATGCGATAGGGGCCGAAGACCTCCATTTCAGTGATGCCGAACTTCCCCCGGGATTGCTCCATCCAGTAGCCGTTGATGGTCTGCCCATGGTTCACCTCGCTGGGGGTCATGAAGAAGTCGGCGTAGAACCGGGGCACGTCCTCCCGGGAAACCGGATCGATTTGGGGGTTTCCGAAGGGATCCGACCCTTTGGGCATCGTGATGACGAAGGGCTGATCCGGGAAGTCGATGGCCACCAGGGCGATCTTGAACCCCCGTTCCGGGGCCAAGCTGGGGTCCGCCCAATTGCGGCCGGGGATGGGACGATAGTCATCCCAGGTCATGAGGTCCTGATCCTGGACGAACTGAGGATCGATGGGCTGGAGTGCCTCCTCTCCCCCTCCCCGGGCCCCGCAACCGACCAGCCCAAGGGTGGAAGCCAGGAAAAGAACGGGGATCAGGAACTGATGCGAACTCGGCATGAGACCTCGGTTTTCGCATCGGCATTGTCCGCCGATGGCATGGGGAGAAGCCTGCCACCGGCCAAGTGTATTCCCCCTTGAGGGTTCTCTCAACCACCCCCCCCTGTGCAGGCCCCGAAATCGTCCCAGTATTCCCTCAGGAATCTCCCGAGCTCACGCTGGGCGAAGTCGACCTGGTAGCTCGGGAGGGACCCGGACCCGGGTCCCTCCGAAAAGCGGAGGTAGAGCCCGCCCACTAGCCCGCATGCGAGGGGTTCGCCCGGGGCGTCCGAGGGCTGGCCCACCGCAAAGAGGAGGGCCTTGGCAAAGAGATCGTCGGTGGGAGTCGGCTCCCCCGGTTCGTTCAGCGTCCCCGTCTTGAATAGGGCGGTGGGCCCCAGACCCTCTTCTCTCCAGGCCGAACGGAGTCCTGCGGCCGTCCCGTCCACGCCGACGGCGCTGATGCCTGCCAGGAATTCCGGGTACCAGTCGTAGCGGCCGATCCCGAGACTTCCGTCATCGTCAGGATCCAGCTTCCCGGCTCCGGGAAAGAACCGAAGCTGGACCCTTCTATCGCTGACCACCCTGGCAAAGCTGTTGGTGAGGTCCAGAAGGGTCCATTGGTTTTCCCAGGCTCCAAATGCGTACCGGTAAAGGAGACTGATGTCTGTCCCCTCCGGGG
>JBDRDQ010000620.1:0-4789 GCA_043820695.1 Gemmatimonadota bacterium
GGTGGTGAGCTCCCAGAAGACGAAGAGCTGGAGGAAGTTGGGGGCCGTGGCCACACCCACCATGCTGGCCAGGAAGGCCAGGAGCCAGAAGTAGTAGCGCCCCTGGTCCTGGGGCCCCACCGGGTGGTCCCTGTTCTTCTCCGTCAGATACTGGGTGGAGAATAGGACCGTTAGAAACCCGATGAGGGTCACGACCAGAAGAAGGATGGAGGCCAGGGGATCCAGGAGGAATCCGAAGACTCCCTCACCGCTCCCCCCAGGGAGCCAGGGGAGACTGCCAAGGTTGGCCCGATAGGCCTGGGGATAGGCAGCCAGAACCCCCCAGCTCGCAAGGAGGGCGGTGATCAGGGCGGCGGCCACGGCCAGGGCGCGCCCGGCCTTGGGCGGTAGGAACCCCACCAGGACCGCCCCCAGGAGAGGGGTCGCCAGAAGGAGGGCCAGCGCAGCCGTCAGCATGTCGCCACCTCCTGCTGGGGTTTCGGGAACGCGGCCAGGATCGCTGCGGCCTCCAGGACATCGGCTAGGATTCCTGCCGTCTTTCGGACCTCGTCGCTGGGTGGGGTGCCCAGCTCCCGCCCTCCGGGTTGGATCCCCAGGACGAAAACGTCCGCTCCCGTTTCGGCCCGGATGTAGCCGGCCAGAAGGGAGAGGGGAGCACGGTGGGTGGATGCTTCCCGATCCTCCACTTCCTCCACCTCCAGAAGCGCGACGGTTCCAGGGGGCTCCCCCAGCTCCACGGCGTCTACCAGGACCACTGCGTTTGGCGGAGGACGGAGAATGGGGCCAAGGAAGGACTCGGGAACCTCTTCGGCCTCCACGATCCGCAGGCTCGAGCGGGCTGCTGCCCCGGCCGACTCCCGGAGACACCGAGCCACCAGGCACCCTGCAGCATCGTCCCCCCGGTGGGGGTTACCGATGCCTACGACCACCGTCTCTCCTCCCAGCCGTGCGGCCAGAAGCTCCGTGAGGTCCCGTCTCATTCCCACATTTCCTTGATCTGGGCGTAGCTGAAGACGGGCCCGGCCCGGCAGAGGTAGAGATGGCCGAAGCAGCAGTGGTTACACTTCCCCACCCCACACTGCATCATGCGTTCGAGGGTGGAGATCACCCGGTCTTCCCCAAAGCCCCGCATAAGGAGATCCTGGACCACGAACCTGATCATGATGGGGGGACCGCAGACATACGCGGTGGTACTCTCGGGCTGGAGATCTACTTGGTCGAAGAGGATGGGAACCATCCCCACGTTCCCCTCCCACCCGGGCTCCCCCCGGTCCACGGTGGTTCGCAGCTCCACCCCGTCGGCCCGGGCCCAGGCTTCCAACTCGTCCTTGTAGACCAGGTCCGTGGGGGTCCGGGCTCCATAGAGGATGGTAATGCGGCCGAAGCGGTCTCTCTGGTCAAGGACGTTCCAGATGAGGCCCCGGAGGGGGGGAAGCCCGATTCCACCCGCAACGAAGAGGAGGTCCTCCCCTGCCACAGCATCCACGTCGAAGCCGTTGCCGCAGGGCCCTCTGAGCCCCACCTCGTCACCGGGACCCAGGGCGTGAAGGGCGTCGGTGACCTGGCCGCAGCGCCGGACGGTGATCTCGAAACGTTCGGGGCGGGTGGGACTGGACGCCAGGCAAAAAGGGGCTTCCCCCACGCCAAAGACGCTCAGCTCCAGGAATTGGCCTGGGCGGAAAGCGAATGCGTCATGCTGAGCCTTGTCCCGGAAGCGGAGGCCGAAGGTCCGGGTATCGGGGGTCTCCTCCCGTTGGTCCAGGATGGTGGCCACACTCGGGATCAGGAGCTCCGTCATGCCCGGCCTCCTTCCCATGTTCCCGTCCGGATGGCCGCCACCACGGAGGGCATGTCGGTGGTTCCCATGCACACCTGAATGCAACGACCGCAACCCACGCACCCCAGGGCGCCATCCTTCTGGTAGTACTGGGCGCTCACTTTGTGGTAGAAGCGCCGCTTCATACGCTCCTTTTTCGCTTCTCTCGGGTTGTGCCCGGAAGCCTCCAGGGTGAAGGCAGTGTACTGGCAGGAGTCCCAGATCCGGCATCGGGTCCACGCGGGTGTCTGCCCGCCGTCGCCGTCGCACGGCGCCTGTTCCCCGGGATCTCCGCCGTTTCGACCCTCCTCGGGCATGTCTTTCACGCTGAAGCAGTAGAAGGTAGGGCAGGCCAGGTTGCACCCCCCGCACTCCAGGCACCACGGCGCCATGGATTCCCACAGGGCCTCCTCCACCCGCCGGGTGGAGATCCGCCGCATGGCGGAGCCGAAATGGCAGGTCTCCTGGCCGAAGCTCCGGAGGGCCGTTTCCTCCAGCTGCCTGCGCCGGCGAACCTCCTCCTCGGTGGCGGGACGGAAGAGGCCGTCGCCCAGCTCCAGGAGGTGGCGCCCCTTGGAGCTTCCCACTTCGGCCAGGAGTGCGCCTCCCAGGTCTGTGAGCTGCAGATCGAAGCCCTCCTCCAAGAAGGGCCCGGCCCCGCAACAGACGCAGAACCCGGATGGGCACGGGACGGAGCAGGTGAGGTTCACGAGGGTGAAGCTCTCGGCCCTGCGCAGAAAGCTCTCGTCGGGGAGGTCGGCGGCGTGGATCTGCCGGAGGAAGAGGAGCCCCTTCAGGTCGCAGCTCCTGAGGTTCAACAGAACCCGGGGACGCTCGTCGTGGAGAGCCTCGATGTGGAAGGCACCGTTTTTCTTTCGTATGCTGGCCAGGGGCTCCGTCTGGGGAAGGAGGAAGCGTTTCGGCGGATCCAGGGGGTTCACGAACTCCCACAGGATCTCCTCTGGGTGGGCGATGGTCTGGAAGAGCTCGTCGCCCCCGGGGCCCGCCGCGGGAGCGATGACCTCGGCCCCCTCCTGGATGCGCCCCACCCAGGCGTCGAGCCTCTCCTTCATGATCAGGAACGCGGGTTCGGAGGCCATGATCGATCCAGGTTTCATGTCCGCTCCACCTCCACCCTCTCCACCGCCCCGTCTCCAAGGACGGCTGTCAAGGCCTCCCGATACATGTATGGAACCAGGAGAATCCCGTCCTCGACCCTGGGGTTCAGGGCCACGCGGAGCTGGGCTTCTCCGTGCCGAGAGCGGAGGCGAACCGACCAGCCGGCTCGGATGCCCAGTGCCTGCCCGTCCGCGGGGCTCATGGTGACGACCCCTCCGGGGTTGAGCTTCCGTCGGGCTGCTCCGTCCCGCCGGAGAGTGGGAGACCCTTCCACCGAGGGGTCCTCAGCCCAATCGAAGGCTCCCTCCAGGGCAAGCCAATGCGTCCCCGCAGGAGCATCACCCGAAGTCGGTTCCGAACCTCTGCCGCTCTCGGAATGATCTCCACTCGGTGCCCGCGCAGGAGACACGACTCCTCCCCAGCTTGCTTCCAGCACGCCTTCGGGAAGGGCCCCGTATTCCGGGATCACCCTGCGGATCTCCGCAAAAACCTCGGCGAAGGACGGGTAGTCGCAAGAGACGCCAAGGCCGTTGAGGAGGTCGGCGAGGACCGCCCACCCCGGTCGGCCCTCTCCTGGAAGGGGAGCCGCCGCGCGAAAGCGCTGGACCCGACCTTCCCAGGAGGTAAGGGTTCCGTCCGTCTCCGAGAACGCAGCCAAGGGAAGGGCGACGGTGGCGGCATCGGAAGTGGGCGACCGGAACGAATCCAGGACGATGAGGCTCTCCAGGCTTCGCAGCGCGCCGGAGGCGGCACCGGAAGAGAGGAACCCTCCCGAAAGATGATCCCGGAGAACCACGAGGCCATCCACCTGGCCCGCCATGGCTTCAGCCTGTATACCCTCGTCCAGGCAGGGGTCTGTTCCCCACACTTCCCGGAGCCGGCTGCGAAGGGAGGGATCGTCCAAAGGACCACCCCCGGGCAAGTGACCCGGTGAGGCACCCATGTCGTAGGCGCCACGTGTGTTCGCTTGTTGGGGGAGAGGGAAGAAGCGAATGGTGGATCCGTTCCCCCGGGTTGTCGGATCGAGGGCCTCCGCCAGGGCCTGGACCGTCGCGAAAAGGGCTTCCGGGGAGGGTGAGAAGGGCGCCAGGAGGACGGAGGTCCGAAGCCCTCCGTCCCCGGTGAGGCCAAGAGCGGCCGGGAGGTCCGGAGGGAAGAGCTGGGGGGTCACGGGATTCAGGGAAAAATGCGCCGTAGCCAGCCGGCTCAGGCTCGTTCTTGCCAGGCCAATGGTGACCAGTTTCGCACCCCTCCGGAGGGCGCGGAGAACCGCGAACGCCGCCCTCGGATGGGTAACACACAGGTCTCCCTCCAGGAGGAGGATTCGGTCGCTTTCCTCCACCTCCTCCAGGCCCCCCCCCCGTCTCAGTGATGTCTTTTCGGACCCCAAGACCCCGGAGGATAGTCTCGTACTGGAGGGTGAGGCTGCCGGCAAGGTTTCCGGTATGCAAAGCTCCCCGGGCGAGCTTTGTCCCCAGGTAGCTCTCCTCGTTGGTGCAGCGCCCCGACACCAGGACACCGATGCGCTTACCGGCCGAGAGGAGGCCGTTGAGCTCGCGGGTGGCTTGACGGATGGCTTCGGTCCAGGGCACCGGCCGGAGCTTCTCGGATTCCCGAATGGCCGGCCTAAGGAGACGATGGCCCCATAAGGGGGCCTCATGGGCCGCCCATCCTCTGGCACAGAGCCGTCCCTGGGACGCAGGATGGTTTTGGCTTGATGAAACCCCCACGAGGTGGGAGGAATCGACGTGGAGATAAAGACCGCAGCCGCAGGCGCAAAAAGGACATGTGGAAAGGACGCTCCCCTCCTGGAGTGAATCCGTCGCCTTCCCTGCACCTTTGGATACCATAGGT
>JBDRDQ010000621.1:0-5481 GCA_043820695.1 Gemmatimonadota bacterium
TCACGGCCATGGGGAAGATCTTCGGGACCATGGCCGGGGCCCGTCCCCTGACGGAAGACGTCATCAAGGAGTGGTTCTACTACTTCTACCAGTGCACGGAGTGCCGCCGCTGCTCCGTCTTCTGCCCCTACGGCATCGACACGGCCGAGATCACCATGATCGGGCGGGAGCTAATCGGGCTCCTGGGCCTCTACGTGAACTGGGTCATCGAACCGGTTGCCAACTGCTTCCGCTTCGGGAACCACCTGGCCATTCAACCCCACGGCCTGGTGGACACCCTGGAGTTCATGGCGGAGGATATCGAAGAAGCTACCGGAATCAGGGTGGACATCCCCATCAACAAGAAGGGTGCGGAAATCCTCTTCGTCACCCCATCCGGAGACTTCGTAGCGGATCCGGGCATCTACACCTGCATGGGGTACATGCTCCTCTTCCAGGAGCTGGGGATCGACTACACCTGGAGCACGTACGCCTCCGATGGTGGAAATTTCGGCCTATTCACCTCCCACGAGATGATGAAGCGCCTCAACGCCAAGATCTACACTGAGGCCAAGCGCCTCGGGGTCAAATGGATCCTGGGCGGAGAGTGCGGGCACATGTGGCGGGTGCTCCACCAGTACATGGACACCATGAACGGCCCCGCTGATTTCCTGGAGATTCCAAAATCCCCCATCACCGGAACCGAATTCCCCCACGCCCGCTCCACGAAGATGATTCACCTGATGGAGTTCGTGGCGGATCTCATCCGGCACGACAAGCTGAATCTGGACAAGTCGAGGAACGACCACATCAACGTCACCTTCCACGATTCCTGTAATCCTGCCCGTGCCATGGGGATTTTCGAGGAACCCCGTTACGTGATCCGGAATGTCTGCAACAACTTCCACGAGATGCCGGAAAACACCATCCGGGAGCAAACCTTCTGTTGTGGAGGCGGAGCCGGGTTGGGGACGGATGAAAACATGGAGATGCGTCTCCGTGGAGGCCTCCCGAGGGGGAGCGCCGTTCGGCATGTCCAGGACAAATACGGGGTGAATCAACTCGCGGCCATGTGCGCTATCGATCGGGCCACTCTAGTCACAGTTTGTGACTATTGGGCCCCTGGGGTGAAGGTCACAGGAATCACGGAGTTGGTGACCAACGCCATGATCTTCACAGGTGAAAAGAAACGCACTCACAACCTCCGGCTCGAGCCTATACCGGGCATGGAAATTGATGAAGATGATGGTATGGGAGCTGAGGAAGGAGCATCCGTAGATGGGTGATAAAGGGAAGATCCTCTTTGGTTTGTCTGTTTTCGTGATTTTGGTCACGTTTCCATTCTGGGGTCGGCTGGCCGGCGGGGAGCCGGAGGTGGGCCGGGCGGAGCTGGTATACCCGGCTGACGCCGAAGCTTGCGTGGAAGACACGCCGTATATGACGGTCAACCACATGAATCTCCTGAACCAGTGGCGGGACGACCTGGTTAGGAATGGTGAGCCCGAGTACACCTCCTCCACCGGGGAGACGTACCTCAAGAGCCTTACCAAGACCTGCCTGGATTGTCACGAGAGCCGGGACGATTTCTGCACTCGGTGCCATGATTATGCCGACATCCGGCCTACGTGCTGGGAGTGCCATACGACGCCGGGTGGGGGGGCCTGAGCCATGGAAAAGAAGAGTCGCCGGACCTTCCTGAAAGAGACCGCGGGGGCTGCCCTGGGCCTGAGTTGCGGTGGGTCCATTCTCACCTCTGCCTGTTCAGGCTCCGGGGAGGGATCCCACGGTGAAGGATCCGTCGAGAGTCAGTGGGCCATGGTCATCGACCTACCGAAGGCCCAGAACGCCGCCGTCCGGCGAGCCTGCCGGGACGCGTGCGTTCGGGAGCACAACATCCCTCGGATCGATGACCCGGCGGAGAAGATCGACTGGATCTGGGATGAAGAGTACCAGCATGTCTTCCCGGACCAGGTCCACGACAAACTCCCGGCCTCCCTGATGGAAGCGCCGGTACTGGTCCTGTGTAATCACTGCACGAACCCGCCCTGCGTCAGAGTCTGCCCTACTCAGGCCACGTGGAAGAGGGGCGAAGACGGGATCGTGATGATGGACATGCCCCGGTGCATCGGGTGCCGGTATTGCATGGCTGCCTGCCCCTACGGTTCCAGGAGCTTCAACTGGAGGGATCCCCGGCCGTTCGTGGCCACGGACGCCGGCGGGAATTTCCACTCCGAGTTTCCTACCCGGACCAGGGGTGTCGTCGAGAAATGCAACTTCTGCGCTGAGAGAATCCGGGACGGGCTGGCGCCGGCCTGCGTGGAAGCGGCCAATCAGGTCCCGGGGGGAGAGGGGGCTCTGGTGTTCGGAAACCTCTCCGATCCTAACTCTGAAGTGAACATGGTCCTTCATTCCCAACGCACCATCAGTCGAAGGGTGAGCCTGGGAACAGGACCCAATGTGTTCTATATCGTCTGAGGAAATCAGCCCGGCTGGGACGTAGCGGGAGAGCCAAGAGGTAACGTCATGCTGGAAGCCGCATTCCGCGGGGGCAAGCGATACTGGATTCTCCTTGGGGTCTGGATGATCCTGATCCTGGTGGGCCTCCTCGCATGGGGGAGGCAATTCGCCGAGGGGTTGACGGTGACAGGGATGAGCCAGGACGTGACCTGGGGCATCTACATCGCCCAGTTCACTTTCCTGGTCGGGGTCGCCGCATCGGCCGTCATGGTGGTGCTGCCGTACTACCTCCATGACTACAAAGCCTTCGGACGGATGGTCATCCTGGGCGAAGGGCTGGCAATCAGCGCCGTCATCATGTGCATGCTTTTCATTTTCGTGGACATGGGTCAGCCGACGCGGGTCACCAACGTGCTTCTCCACCCGAGCCTGAGCTCCATGATGTTCTGGGACAGCATGGCCCTGGGAGGCTACCTGGTCCTGAACCTCATTATCGGGATGGTGACCTTCGACGCAGAGGCGAAGGAAGGGCCACCTCCCGGATGGATCAAACCCATCATCATCCTCTCCATCCCCTGGGCCGTGAGCATTCACACGGTGACGGCGTTTCTGTACTCTGGATTGGAAGCCCGGTCCTTCTGGATGACCGCCATCCTGGCCCCCAGATTCCTGGCCTCGGCTTTTGCCTCCGGGCCCAGCCTGTTGATCCTCCTGGCTCTCATTCTTCGGTCGGTCACCAAATTCGATCCGGGGAAGGAGGCTATCCAGAAGCTGGCCGTCATCGTCACCCATGCCATGCTGGTGAACGTATTCTTCGTTGGGGTGGAGGTTTTCACCGCGCTCTATAGCAACATGCCCCACCATTCCCACGCCTTCGAATACCTTTACCTGGGCCTGCACGGACATGATGCCCTGGTGCCGTGGATGTGGACGGGGGCCACCCTGACGGTGGTCTGCGTGACCCTGTTGTTGATCCCGAAGGTCAGGAACAACCTGACCTTCCTGGGACCCATATGCGTCGGCGTGATCGCCGCGATCTGGATCGAGAAGGGCGTCGGCATGGTGGTGGCTGGGTTCGTGCCAAACCCCCTGGGCCGGATTACCGATTATTCACCCTCTGGCGTAGAGATAGCTATCACGGTAGGAGTCTACGCCATTGGGTTCATGATGTTGACGTTGATCTACAAGATCGTCGTGAACGTCCGGGAACGGATGTTGGCGGCGTGAGACCCAGTGTTCAACAGAAGGACTGATCGTATTCGATTCTGTGTTTAGCCATCAATCCAAGCCGAAAAGGGAGACGACGATGGCAGATTCCCCAAGAAGTACCCCGATGTTGGACGAGCTGGAAAAGGGTCCCTGGCCCAGCTTCGTCACACAGATCAAGGAGATGGCCGACGAGGGCAAGGAGGAGTGCGACCAGCTCCTCCGGCTCCTGGAGCGGTCGTACCATGAGAAGGTCGGCCACTGGAAACACGGCGGTATCGTCGGCGTCATGGGATATGGCGGCGGTGTCATTGGCCGGTACAGTGACGTGCAGGAAGAGTACCCTGCCATCGCCCACTTTCACACCCTTCGCGTGAACCAACCCATGGGGTGGTTCTACACCTCCGACGCTCTGCGGACAATCTGTGACATCTGGGACCGCCACGGATCCGGTCTCACCAATATGCACGGTTCCACCGGGGATATCATCCTCTTGGGAACCACCACAGCCGAGCTGGAGCCCACCTTCGCCGAGCTCACCCAGAACGACTTCGATCTGGGCGGATCGGGCTCCGACATGCGGACCCCCAGCTGCTGCGTGGGTCCGGCCCGTTGTGAATGGGCCTGCTACGACACCCTGGCCTTCACGCACGACGTGACGCAGCACTTCCAGGACGAGCTCCACCGTCCGGCCTTTCCCTACAAGTTCAAGATCAAGAGCTCGGGCTGCGGAAACGATTGCGTGGCCGCCATCGCCCGGGCCGACATGTCCATCATCGGCACCTGGCGGGACAATATCCGTATCGACCAAGCCGAGGTCCGGGCCGCCGCCGAAAATGGCATGAACATCGAACGGGACATCTGTGGGAACTGCCCCACCAAGTGCATCGAGTGGGACGGGAACGAGCTGAGCATCGATGACAGCAACTGCGTGAAGTGCATGCACTGCATCAACGCCATGCCCAAGGCCCTCCGGCCTGGAACCGACACCGGAGCCACCATCCTCTTGGGCGCGAAAGCTCCCATCGTCGAGGGTGCCCAGCTTTCGTCGGTCCTGATACCGTTCATGAAAATCGAACCGCCCTACGAGGATCTTTACGACCTCATTGAGAGGATCTGGGAGTTCTGGGGCGAGCACGGAAAGAACCGGGAGCGCGTCGGCGAGCTCATGCAGCGCGTGGGCCTGGGGAACTTCCTCGAGGAAATCGAGGTCGAGCCGGTTCCCGAAATGGTCGCTTACCCGAGAGACAACCCCTACGTCTTCTACGAGGAGTATTACGAGGAAGGCGATGAAGACGACGAGGACGAAGACGAGGAATAGGGGAAACGAACGAACTTTCTCGCTTCGACTGAGATAACCAAAGACTTTCGGGAGATAAAGCGATGGCAACGGAAAGAAGAACTGATATCGGCCCTCCGCACTATGAGCGGTTTTTGCCCCCGATCATCAAAGCGAACTACGGCAAGTGGAAGTACCATGAGGACCTCAAGCCGGGCGTCATGGTCCACGTCGGCGAATCCGGCGACAAGCTATTCACCGTCAGGGCCGGATCTCCGCGCCTGTTGGGAACCAAGCGGATACGGAAGTTCGCCGACCTGGCCGACAAGTACTGCGGAGGACACCTCCGCTTCACGAGCCGGCATAACTGCGAATTCCTGCTGACCGACGAAGCCAACATCGAGCCCCTCATCGCCGACCTAGCCGAGCTGGGTCACCCGGTGGGTGGTATCGGGGCGGCCGTCTCCAGCATCGTCCATACCCAGGGGTGGATCCACTGTCACTCGGCAGCCACGGACGCATCGGGCGTTGTGAAGGCCGTCATGGACGACCTCCACGAG